>NZ_JABMCN010000075.1:2521-23018 GCF_013179515.1 Pseudomonas sp. CM27 | reverse complement strand
GGCGGCAGCAACGATTACCAGGTCAACCTGTTCAACCTCGGCGCCATCTACGACTTCAAGAACGGCCACCAGGTCTGGACCAACTACGGCGAAGGCTTCGACCTGCCGGACCCGGCCAAGTACTACGGCAAGCCAGGCTTGAGCGTGGCCGACAACCCGCTGACCGGCATCAAGAATCGCCAGGTGGAACTGGGCTGGCGCTATGCTGACCTGGACTGGGATGCCCAGGCGGCGCTGTACTACATCTGGTCGGACAAGATCATCAACGTCGATTCGCAGACCCTGACCATCAACGTGGAAGAGCAGAAAAGCCGCGACTTCGGCTTTGAAGGGGCGCTGACCCGGCATTTCCAGACCGGTTGGGAAGCCGGTGGCACGCTGCACCTGACCCGCTCCGAGGAAGAGGCTGTGGATGGCGGCTGGATCAAGCGTGACGCCCGCTATGCGTCGCTGTCCAAAGCCACCGCGTTCGTCGGCTGGAAGGGCGATGGCCGCAGCGCGCGGCTGCAGGCCAACCACGCATTCAGCCTGAAGGACGATGCCGACCACGAGATCGACGGCTATACCACCTTCGACCTGCTGGCCAGCCAGGACACCGGCTTCGGCACCCTCAGCGCCGGCGTCCAGAACCTGCTGGACAAGCAATACAGCACGGTCTGGGGGCAGCGCGCGACGCTGTTCTATGCCCCGACATATGGGCCGGCGTACCTGTATGACTACCAAGGCCGCGGGCGTACCTACACGCTGACCTGGAGCATGGCTTACTGATGGTTGCTGCCTGACCCGGCCACTGGCGCCGTCACTGTGGGAGCAACTGTCTCGCGCAAAATTTTTGAAGCGTGCGCGATCCCTGTGGGAGCGGGTTTACCCGCGAAGAGGCCGGTTCAGGCAAACGCTGCCAGCAAATCCTGCGCAAACGCCTGTTGCGCTTCGCCGACCACCTGCGCCCGGTGCCGGGCGAGGGTGAACGGCACGACAAAGTCCAGTCCCGCATCCAGCGCCCACAACAGCCCGTCGGCCACCCACGCGCGTGCGCAATGACACGGCAGATAGCCGATATGCCGCCCCGACAGAATCAACGTCAGCACGCTCTCGATCTGTTCCGCCACCGCCATGCTGCGCCGGCTCTGGAACGGCTCGCCGCTTTTCAGAAACCGGTAGGGATGGCGCACCTGGTCGAGCTCCAGCAAGCGCTCAAGCTCAACGTCCGCCTCGCCAAACAGCACGTGCCCCTTGCCGCAAAACAGCCGCTGCCGCTCCTCGAACAGCGGCTGGTAGTCGAAGGCGGCCTGGCTGCCGGAAAAGTAGCTGATGGCGTAATCCAGCCGCTGCTCCAGCAGTAGTCGCTCCAGCTCCGCCGGCGGTGCACTGATCAGCTCCAGCTGCACCGACTCTTGCCGCGAGCGAAACGCGGCAATGGCCGCTGCCAGCTTCAGGCTCACCGTCTTGTCCTGGCTTTCCGCCATGCCGATACGCACGGTCCCCAGCAACCGCCCGGCAGCACCATTGGCCTGCTGGCGAAACTGCTCGATGTTCAGCAGCAGCGCGCGGGCCGCGTCCAGCAACAGCCCGCCTTTTTCCGTCAGGCGAAACCCGCCCTTGCCGCGGCTGCACAGGCGGTAGCCCAGGCGCGCCTCCAGCTGTGCCATGCGCTGGCTGATGGTGGGCTGGGCAAGGCCCAGCACACCTTGCGCAGCGCTGAAGCCACCGGCCTCGACTACAGTGACGAACAGCCGCAGCAGGTGCAGGTCGGGATCGTGCACTTGTCCGAGCATTACATTGCTCCTGATGAATGTCAGCTTTGCAAACTTGCCATTCCTGCAATGTAACCCGGCTGGCATGCTGGCGGCATCCACCCATTTGCCGAGGTGTCCGTCATGCGTCTATCGTTGTGCCTGTTGTCCCTGGTCCTGGCCTTGCCGCTGCAAGCCGAAGAAAAGGTCGTCAACCTCTACAGCTGGGCCGACTATGTCGCCCCGCAAACCCTGCAGCAGTTCGAACGGGAAACCGGTTACAAGGTGCGCTACGACACCTTCGATACCACCGAAGTGCTGGAAACCAAGCTGCTGACGGGCGGCAGTGGCTACGACGTGGTGGTGCCGTCATCGACCGTGCTGGCCCGGGCGCTCAAGGCCAATGCCCTGCAGCCGCTGGACGCCCAGGGCATGCCTGGCTACGCCAACCTCGACAAGGATTTGCTAGCCAAGCTGGCCGAGGCCGACCCGGGCAACCGCCATGCGGTGCCGTACACCTGGGGTACCCTGGGCCTGGGGGTGAATGTGGAGGCGGTGCGCCAGCGCCTGGGCGATGTGCCGCTGGACAGCCTTGACCTGTTGTTCAAGCCTGAGTACGCCAGCCGCTTGAAGGACTGCGGCATCGCCATGCCCGACTCGCCACAGGAGGTGATCGGGGTGGCCCTGAATTACCTGGGCAAGGATCCTTACAGCCAGGACAAGGACGACCTGGCCGCAGCGCAGAACCTGCTGAACCAGTTGCAGCCGTCGATCAGCTACGTCGCCAACGGCCGGCAGATCAGCGACCTGGCCAACGGCAGCGTGTGCCTGGCGCTGACCTACAACGGCGATGCCGCGATGGCCGCCGACCAGGCGCGCCGGGCCGGCAAGCCGTTCGATCTGATCTATCGCATCCCCCGCGAGGGTACGCTGGTGTGGCAGGACAACCTGGTCATCCCCAAGGACGCCCCGCACCCCGAAGCGGCGCGGGCATTCATCGCCTTCATGCTCAAGCCCGAATCGGTGGCGGCGCTGACCAACACGCTGTTCTTCGCCAATGCCAACCAGGCGGCCACACCGTTGGTGGACGAGGCGGTACGCAATGACCCGGACATCTACCCGCCTGCCGAGGTACGTCAGCGGCTGTACGCCGACCGCAGCATGGCCCTGGCCGACCTGCGTCAGCGCAACCGCCTGTGGACCGCCTTCCGCAGCCGTCAGTAACCCATAACGACAAAGGAGCCCGACCGTGGAGCAAGCCGCAAACAACGACCAGGCCATGACCCGCGACAGCCTGTATGGCACCGCCGCAGAAAGTACCTACGCCGGCATTACCAGTTTCGCCCGCCGCCGCTACAGCCGCGACCTGCGCGGCGTCGATGTGGTGGTCAGCGGTGTGCCGTTCGATACCGCCACCAGCAACCGCCCCGGCGCGCGCTTCGGCCCGCGGGCGATCCGCGCGGCCTCGGTGCAGCAGGCCTGGGCCCGCCACTGGCCGTGGGCGTTCGACCCCTTCGACCACCTGGCGGTGATCGACTACGGCGACTGCGCCTTCGACAGCGGCACCCCGCAGTCGGTGCCGGACAGCATCGAGGCACACGCCACGCACATACTGGAGGCGGGTTGCGCGATGCTCACCCTGGGCGGCGACCACTTCATCAGCTACCCGTTGCTCAAGGCCCACGCCCGCCGCCATGGCCCGCTGGCGCTGATCCACTTCGATGCCCACAGCGACACCTGGCCGGACGAGGAGGGCAAGCGCATCGATCACGGCACGATGTTCTGGCATGCCGCCCGCGAAGGCCTGGTGGACCCGGCCTGCTCGGTGCAGATCGGCCTGCGCACCACCAACGACGACAGCCAGGGCTTCGCCATCCTCGACGCCCGCCAGGTGCACCGCCAGGGCACCGAGGCGGTAATCGCAGCGATTCGCCAGCGGGTGGGTGAGCGGCCGGTGTACCTGACGTTCGATATCGACTGCCTCGACCCCGCCTATGCGCCTGGCACCGGCACACCAGTATGCGGCGGGCTGAGCACGTTGCAGGCGCTGGAGATCCTCGGCGGGCTGCGTGGCATCAACCTGGTGGGCATGGACCTGGTGGAGGTGGCGCCAGCCTATGACCATGCCGATATCACTGCGCTGGCCGGGGCGACCCTGGCGATGGAGATGCTGTGCCTGTACGCGGCGCGGCACAAGGTGGACAAAGCTCGGTAACCTGCGCCCCAACGTCGAGGCGGCGGCGTGTTCATGCAGCCGCCGCCTTGTGTCGCGACGGGCTTCACAGCGGCCCCCTGGGCCCATACTGAAACATCAGGAATTATCTCCACGCGCATTCACACTTTTGCCGCGAACCCTTCGCGCCTTAGGCTATCAAACCCACCAGGCGCGGCATTTTCGTACAGGAGGTGAAGCATGACCCGGACACTGCCCATCCTGGCCCTCGGCCTGGCCTTGTGCCTGCCCGCGCAAGCTGCTTTCGCTCAACCGTTGCAGCTCGCTGCCGACCGGAACAACCCCTACAACAGCCCGATCCAGCGCGCCAACCCCAACAGCCGCCAGGGCAGCATGCCGGCCACGCCGCCAGTGCGCGGCCCGTCCACCGACCCCTACCAGCGCCCGCCGACCCTGGACAACCGCGGTATCGGCAACGGCGACAACCTGCGTCGCCAGCAGCAAACCCCGAACCTGGAACCGACCCGGCCACCGCGTGACAACCCGCGTGCGCCGTGACCTCTGTACGAAAGGAATCCTGCATGCTCCGAGCACACTGGCTAGCCACCCTGACCGCCGCCGTCCTCATGCCCGTGCTGGCACAGGCGGCATCCGAGCAAAAGTTTCGCAGTGAACAAGGCACGTTGACCGTCAGCACGGTGGCCGACGGCTTGCGCAACCCCTGGGCGCTGGCGTTCCTGCCCGGTGGCAAGGACATGCTGGTCACCGAGCGCATGGGCAACCTGCGGGTGGTCAACGCCGAGGGCAAGGTCGGCCCGCCGATCAGCGGCGTACCCAAGGTCTGGGCCGAGGGGCAAGGTGGCCTGTTGGATGTGCTGCTGTCGCCGGCGTTTGCCAAGGATCGCACGGTTTACCTGTCGTATGCAGAGGAAGGCAGTGACGGCAAGGCCGGCACAGCGGTTGGCCGTGGCCAGTTGTCCGAAGACCGCGCCCGGCTGGAGAACTTCACGGTGATCTTCCGTCAGCAGCCCAAGCTTTCGGTGGGCAACCACTTCGGTTCGCGCCTGGTGTTCGACCGCGACGGCTACCTGTTCATTGCCCTGGGCGAGAACAACCAGCGCCCCACCGCCCAGGACCTGGACAAGCTGCAGGGCAAGATCGTGCGCATTCTCCCGGACGGTGAAGTGCCCAAGGACAACCCGTTCGTCGGCAGGGACAAGGTGCGGCCGGAAATCTGGTCGTTCGGCCACCGCAACCAGCAAGGCGCTGCGCTGAACCCCTGGACCGGCAAGCTCTGGACCCACGAGCACGGCCCGCGTGGCGGTGACGAAATCAACATCCCCGAGCCCGGCAAGAACTACGGCTGGCCCATTGCGACCCATGGCATCAACTACTCGATGCTGCCCATCCCCGAAGCCAAGGGCAAGCATGTGGACGGCATGGTCGAACCGCACCATGTATGGGAAAAATCACCGGGCATCAGTGGCATGGCGTTCTATGACAGCCCGACATTCAAAGCCTGGGACCACAACCTGTTCATTGGCGCGCTGGCGAGCCAGGAGCTGATTCGTTTGCAGCTGGAGGGTGACAAAGTGGTGCATGAGGAGCGCCTGCTGGGCGACCTGAAGGCACGTATTCGCGATGTGCGGGTGGGGCCGGACGGTTTTTTGTATGTGCTGACCGATGACAAGGACGGCGCGCTGCTGAAGGTTGGATTGGGCGAGGGCTGAGGTGATGTGGGGGATCGCATCGGGCTGATAGGTGATTGCCGCTAGATATGCATCGTCTGTGAGATCGAGCGCCGCCCGCGCGGCGCTCGATCTCACAGGCGCTGAATATATTGTGGCAAACACCTGCCAGCCCTGACGCAACCCCCATGCTCTGCTTGCCGGCAATAAGCCCGGTGCAGATAATGACGCATGTCTATCGACCCCCAATCCTTGTATCAACAAGCCCTTACCACCCAAGGCTATGCCGCCGACCCCGCGCAAGCTTGTGCTGTCGAGGCCTTGCAAGCCTGCTTCCAGGCCATCGAACAGGCCTGCCCCACCCAGGGCATCTACCTTTGGGGCCCGGTCGGCCGTGGCAAGACCTGGCTGATGGACCAATTCCACCGCTGCTTGCGCGTGCCGAGCCGGCGCCAGCACTTTCACCACTTCATGGCCTGGGTGCACCAGCGCCTGTTCCAGCTCAACGGCACCGCCGACCCGTTGCTGGCCCTGGCCCGGGAACTGGCGGGCGAGATCCGCGTGCTGTGCTTCGATGAGCTGTTCGTCAACGATATCGGCGACGCGATCATTCTCGGCCGCCTGTTCCAGGTGCTGTTCGACCAGGGCGTGGTGACCGTGGCCACCTCCAACCAGCCACCCGAGCTGCTTTACCGCGACGGCTTCAACCGCGATCGGTTCCTGCCCGCCATTGCTGCCATCCAGCGGCACATGCAGGTGCTGCCCGTAGCGGGTGAACAGGACCATCGCCTGCACCCTGGCGCCGAGCGGCAACGCTATTGGGTACAGCAAGCGGGGCAGCCCAGCCCGCTTGGCGAGGTGTTTGCCCAGCTCAGCCCGGACCACACTGGCACTGCTGAGCCGTTGCTCATCGGTTCCAGGCAGGTGCAGGTAGTGCGGCGCAGTGAACAGGCGATCTGGTGCCGTTTCACCGACCTGTGCGAGCAACCCCTCGCCGCCATGGAGTTCATGGCCTTGTGCGACCGTTTCCCTGCGATCCTGGTATCCGGCATTCCTGCACTGGGTGGCGAGCAGCGCGCCGGGCGCATCGCTCGCGGTACCGAGGATGGTGCAGCCAGGGTAGTGGCGGGTGATCGCCAACTACCTGCACTGTCACCCAAGGACGATGCGGTGCGCCGTTTCATTGCCCTGGTCGACGAATGCTATGACCGCCGGGTGGCGCTGTACCTTGAGGCGCAGGTGCCGCTCGATGACCTCTACACTCAAGGGTATCTGGCGTTCCCGTACCAACGGACCCTGAGCCGGCTACGGGAGATGCAACTGCAACGCTTCGCCTGAAAAGGAGCCAAGCCATGGAGCCGTTGTCGCATCACCTGCTGACCCAGGCCTACAACAATGGCTGGGCCAACCACCGTCTGTACAAGGCCTGCCTGCAACTTACCCAGGACGAATTCGTCGCGCCGCGCTGCAGCTTCTTCCCTTCGATCAAGGCCACTCTCAATCACCTGCTGACGGTGGACTGGTTCTATCTGCACATGCTGGAGTGTGAGCAGCGGGGGGAGCAGCCTGATACGGACAGCGAGCGCTTTTTTGACCCCGAGCAACCGTTTGCCACCAGTACACGGCTGCATGCCGAGCAAACTCAGGCCGATCACCGGCTGATTGCCTATTGCCGTGGGCTGCGCGATGGTGAGCTGGGGCGCTATGTGAGCATCGTGCGACCCGAGCGGGTGCAGCGCGAGCAGCGGCTGCGGTTGCTGGCGCACCTGTTCGAGCACCAGGTGCATCACCGAGGGCAGGTGCATGCGATGCTGAGCGACACGGCGGTGAGGCCGCCTCAGCTGGATGAGTTTTTCTGCGAGGAAGAAGCGGGGTTGCGGGCGCTTGATTTTGCCGAGCTGGGCTGGACGGAGCAGCAGGTCTGGAAAGTGTAGCGATTCCTGTGGGAGCAACTGCCGTGCTCAAAATCTGGAAGCTGGCGCGTACCCTGTGAGGGCGGGTTTACCCGCGAAGAATCCCACACGGTCATGGCACCGGCTTTGCCGGTGTTCGCGGGCAAGCCCGCGCCAACAGGGATCGCGCACGCTTGCTCAGTTGCCCAGCCACTCGACCAGCGTGCGGTTGAACCTTACCGGCTCTTCGATCTGCGGCGCATGCCCCATGCCTTCGAAGGTGATCAGCTCGCCCTTGGGAATCATCTTGGCCACCTGCGGCCCGAGCACCGCATAGTTGCCCAGCCGGGCCTTGACCTCCGGCGGGGCGATGTCGCTGCCGATGGCCGTACTGTCCTTGTCGCCGATCAGCAACAGGGTCGGCATCTGCAGGTCCTTGAACTCGTGGTACACCGGCTGGGTGAAGATCATGTCGTAGATCAGCGCCGAGTTCCACGCCACCGCTTCATGCCCCGGCCCTTGGTTCAGGCCCACCAGCATTTGTACCCAGCGCTCGTACTCCGGCTTCCAGCGCCCGGCGTAATAGGTCTTGCGCTCATACTCGCGCACGCCTTCGGCGCTCAGCTTGAGCTCACGGGCGTACCACTGGTCCACACTGCGGTAGGGCACGCCTAGGGCTTTCCAGTCTTCCAGGCCGATGGGGTTGACCATCGCCAGGCGCTCCACCTGCTGCGGGTACATCAACGCGTAGCGGGTGGCGAGCATGCCGCCGGTAGAGTGGCCAAGCACAATGGTTTGCCTGACGCCCAGGTGTTCCAGCAGGGCATGGGTGTTGTCTGCCAGTTGCTGGAAGCTGTATTGGTAATACGCCGGCTTGCTGGAGGTGCAGAACC
This sequence comes from Pseudomonas sp. CM27, assembly GCF_013179515.1. Lineage (GTDB taxonomy): Bacteria > Pseudomonadota > Gammaproteobacteria > Pseudomonadales > Pseudomonadaceae > Aquipseudomonas. Next base: position 14,639 of record NZ_JABMCN010000075.1, on the reverse strand, counting down.
CGATCTGGTCCGGGGCGATGACCCGGTAGCCTGCTTTGCTCAGGGCGTCGACGGTGGTTTCCCAGGTCGCGGCACAGAAGTTCTTGCCATGCATCAGCACCACGCTGCGGCCGTTGGCCTGGCCTTGGGCGGGCACGTCCATGTAGCCCATCTGCAGGGCCTGGCCCTGGGACTTGAAGTCGAAATGCTTGAGCGGGTGCGGGTAGCTGAAGCCTTCGAGCTGGGGGCCGTAGGTGGCCGACTCGGCGGCGATGGCCGGGCTGCCGGCGAGGCAGGCCAGGACCAGGGCGGTTGCGCGCAGCATGGGGGAACTCCGTGTAGGACCATGTAGGAAACGGCGACTTTACCAGCCACTGGACCACGCGGAGCGTGAAAGGTGTTACCAGGCGTGATGCCAGCCCAGGGTGATCATCGCCAGTACCGCATAGCGGCCCGCCTTGGCCAGGGTCACCAGCAGCAGAAAGCGCCAGAACGGTTCACGCATGATCCCGGCGATCAAGGTCAGCGGGTCGCCGATCACCGGCATCCAGCTGAGCAGCAGCGACCACTGCCCCCAGCGCTGGTAGCGCTGCTGTGCACGTTCCAGTTGCGCGGCGCTGAACGGGAACCAGCGCTTGTCACGCAGGTGCTCGATGGCCCGGCCCAGCAGCCAGTTGACCACCGAGCCCAGCACATTGCCCAGGGTTGCCACCAGCAGCAGGGCTGCCCAGGCTTCAGGCTGGCGCAGCAGCAGGCCGACCAGCACGGCTTCCGATTGCAGCGGCAGCAGCGTGGCGGCGCCGAAGGCGCTGAGGAACAGCGCCCACAGGCTGAGCATCAGTAGTTGGCGACCACGGTGTCCTGGCCATCCTCAGTCACGCCGATAACCTGATAGGCGTCTTTGTGATCACCCATTTCCATCCCGGGCGAGCCCATGGGCATGCCCGGTACGGCCAGGCCCTTGAGGTCGCTGCGCTTGGCCAGCAGGCGCACTTGCTCGGCGGGCACGTGACCTTCGACGAACTTGCCGTCGATCACACCGGTGTGGCACGACGACAGGCGCGGCGCCACGCCCAGGCGTTGCTTGACCGCGCTCATGTTCGGCTCGACGTGGTCGTTGACGGTAAACCCGTTGTCGCGCAGGTGGCTGATCCAGGCCTTGCAGCAGCCGCAGTTGGGGTCGCGGTAGACATCGATGGTCTCGGCGGCCTGGGCCAGGCCGGTGACAGCCAGCAGGCCGAGGGTCAGCAGGTGTTTGCGCAGCATGGTGAAGCACTCCTTTAGAAACGCAGGCGAATACCGGCGACCAGGCGGGTCTGGCCAAGGTCCTCGCCGTCTTCGCGGGCCTGGTCGGCACGGTTACCGTGCAGGCGATTGAAACTGACCCCCAGATAGGGCGCAAAGCCGCGGGTGACCTCGTAGCGCAGGCGCAGGCCGACCTCACTGTCGGCCAGCCCCGCGCCTTGCTCGCGCCCGGCATCGTTGCGGCCGTAGAGGTTGGCTTCCAGGGTCGGTTCCAGTATCCAGCGGTTGGTCAGCAGCATAGCGTAAGCGGCTTCCAGGCGCAGCGCGGTCTGTTGCCGCTCGCCAGCGTAGGCGGTGGCTTGGAGCTCCAGGCCATACAGCGGCGTGCCCTGGATGCCGAAGCCGGCCCAGGTTTGGCCACTGGCGGGCTTTAAGTCCTGGCGCACGCCCGCCACCAGCTCCCACCACGGGCTGACGGCATGCCCCCACAGTGCCTGCAGCTCGGCCTTGTGGGTCTTGCCCTGCTCGCGTTCGCCTTCGCTGCGTAGCCACAGCCGGTCGATATCGCCGCCGACCCAGGCCGTGGCATTCCAGTTCAGGGCATGGCTGTTTTCGAAGTTCTGGTATTCGAGCTTGTCCACGGTCACTGCCCAGTTCATTGCCCGGTTGTGTACCTGATGCCCAGGCAGCAGCGGGAAGGCGGCACGGCGGTCGGCGTCGGTGAGGGCGGGCAGGGGCGTGCGTGGCCGGACGGGGGGTACTGGCGCATGGCCCATGCTTTGATGGTTCATCTGGCCATGATTCATGTGCTGCATGCCGGCGGCCAGTGCGCGTTCGCTGGCCAACAGGGCCAGCAGCGTCGCGCCTGCCACAAGGCTGCGGTTGCGGGTGTCATTCATCGACGCGTACCTCGCGGAACATGCCGGTCTCCATGTGGTAGAGCAGGTGGCAGTGATAGGCCCAGCGGCCCAGGGCATCGGCGCTCACCCGGTACGAGCGGCGGCTGCCAGGCGGGATGTCGATGGTGTGCTTGCGCACCAGGAACTGCCCATGTTCGTCCTCCAGGTCGCTCCACATGCCGTGCAGGTGGATGGGGTGGGTCATCATGGTGTCGTTGACCAGGGTGATGCGTACCCGCTCGCCGTAGGTCAGGCGCAGCGGCTCGGCATCGCTGAACTTGATGCCGTCGAACGACCAGGCGAACCGCTCCATGTGGCCGGTCAGGTGCAGCTCGATGTCGCGGGAGGGGGCGCGGCCGTCCGGGTCGGGGTAGGGGCTGCGCAGGTCGGCGTAGGTCAGCACCCGGCGGCCATTGTTGCGCAGGCCGATGCCCGGGTCGGCCAGGTTGGGGCGCGGGGCCATGGTCTGCATGTCCACCAGCGGGTTGCCGGTTTCGCTGGCAGGGTGTTGCTGCATCGCCGGCATGGCCGCGTGGTCCATGCCGGCCATGTTGCTATGGTCCATGCCTGCCATGCCGCCGTGGCCCATGTCGTCCATGCTCAGCACCGGCCGTGGGTCAGGTACAGGCACGGCTGCCTGCAACCCGGCAGTGCGGGCCAGGGTGCCACGGGCGAAGCCGGTGCGGTCCATGCTCTGGGCGAACAAGGTATAGGCGGGCAGGTCGCCCACGGTCACCAGCACGTCGTAGGTCTCGGCCACGGCAATGCGCAGCTCATCCACGCTCACCGGCGTCACCGGCAGGCCGTCGGCAGCGATCACCGTCAGTTTCAGCCCCGGGATACGGAAGTCGAAGTAGGTCATGGCCGAGGCATTGATCAGCCGCAGGCGCACGGTTTCGCCCGGCTGGAACAGGCAGGTGAAGTTGCCCTCCGGCGGCTGGCCGTTGAGCAGGTAGGTATAGGTGGCGGCGCTGATATCGGCCAGGTCGGTGGGGCTCATGCGCATGCGCGCCCAGGCCGTGCGCTCGGCAACGGTCTGCCGCCAGCCGTCGTCGGCCACCTCATCGATGAAATCGCCGACCGTGCGCTTGTGGTAGTTGTACGCATCGGACTGTTTCTTCAGCGTGGCCATCAGCTGCTCCGGCGCCTGGTCCGACCAGTCGCTGAACAGCAGCACATGGTCGCGCTGGTAGCGGTGTGGTTCAGGTTCGCGCGGCTCGATGACAATCGCCCCGTAGACCCCGGCCTGCTCCTGCAGCGCTGAATGGCTGTGGTACCAGTAGGTGCCGCTCTGGCGCAGGGTGAACTGGTACAAGTAGTCGCCGCCGGGTTCGATGCCGGCAAAACTCAGGCCAGGTACGCCGTCCATGTTGGCCGGCAGGATGATGCCGTGCCAGTGGATCGAGGTGTCCTGCGCCAGGCGGTTGCGCACACGCAGAGTCACGCTGTCGCCTTCACGCCAGCGCAGCAGCGGGCCGGGCAGGCTGTTGTTGATGGTCAGTGCGGTGCGCGGGCGACCGGTGATGTTCACCGGTGTCAGGCCGATGAACAACTCGAAGTGCTGGCCGGCTGCGGCCTGGGCCAGCGGGCGCCACAGCCCCAGGCCCGTCAGCGTGGTGGCGGCGCCCAGGCCTTTGACAAAAGTACGGCGGGAGGGGTTGCGCAACATGGCGTAGCCTCATGCGGGTGAGCCGCGATGTTCGCCGCTGGCGCCTGTCAGGCAGCTGAGGTGCACATTACAGCGTTGTCAGCTGGCGGCTTCGCTGGCACCGATGTCGCGCATCAGCAGGGCGTACTCCAGGGCAACCTGCTCGGGGATCGGCAGGTACACCACATGGCCGTCACCTGGCGCCACCTCGATGGCCTGCTGCTGGCGGTTGCACAGGCGGTGCAGGTCGAAGTGGTAGTTGCCGCGCGGGGTCATCAGCTCCAGATGGTCACCCACGGCGAAGCGGTTCTTGACCTTGACTTCGGCCAGGCCATCGATGCGCACACCGGTGAGTTCGCCGACGAACTGCTGGCGCTCGGAGACCGAGTTGCCACGCTGGTAGTTCTGATATTCGTCGTGCACATGGCGACGCAGGAAGCCCTCGGTGTAGCCACGCTGCGCCAGGGACTCGAGGTTGTCCATCAACCCGCGGTCGAACGGCCGCCCGGCTGCGGCGTCGTCGATGGCCTGGCGGTACGACTGCACCGCACGGGCACAGTAGAAGTGCGACTTGGTGCGCCCTTCGATCTTCAGCGAGTGCACGCCCATGGCGGCAAGGCGCTCGACGTGCTGGATGGCGCGCAGGTCCTTGGCGTTCATGATGTAGGTGCCGTGTTCATCCTCGAACGCCGGCATTTCAGTGCCAGGGCGGTTGCTTTCCTGCAGCAGGAAAGCCTGCCCTGTGGGGGCGCCTGAGCCCAGGGTGGGCTGCACTTCGCGCACGATGTCGCCGCTGGCATTTTCGCTGGCGGGCATGGCGTCGTACTTCCAGCGGCAGGCGTTGGTGCAGCTGCCCTGGTTGGCATCGCGTCTGTTGAGGTAGCCCGACAGCAGGCAGCGGCCGGAATAGGCCATGCACAGGGCACCGTGGACGAACACTTCAAGCTCCATGTCCGGAACCTGCTGACGGATTTCCCCGATTTCTTCGAGCGACAGTTCGCGCGACAGGATCACCCGGCTCAGGCCAAGCTGCTGCCAGAACTGCACGCTGGCCCAGTTGACCGTATTGGCCTGCACCGACAGATGCACCGGCATCTGCGGGAAGTGCTGGCGCACCAGCATGATCAGCCCGGGGTCGGACATGATCAACGCGTCTGGCGCCATTTCGACCACCGGCGCCAGGTCCTTGAGGAAGGTCTTGAGCTTGGCATTGTGCGGGGCGATGTTGACCACTACATAAAATCGCTTGCCCAGGGCATGCGCTTCGTCGATGCCCTGGGCCAGGTTGGCGTGGTCGAATTCGTTGTTGCGCACCCGCAAACTGTAGCGCGGCTGGCCGGCATAGACCGCATCGGCGCCGTAGGCAAAGGCGTAGCGCATGCTCTTGAGGGTGCCGGCGGGGGCCAGCAGTTCGGGCTTGGCAGTAGGGGTCATGTGCGCACCGGGGCAAAAGGCCCGGATGCTAGGGCCGACAGAAAACCCGCGTATTGATTTGCATCAAGGGAGTGGCGGCACTTTTACCCAAGCGGCAGGCACTAATATCCCAGAAGCCATTCGAGGATGTGAAATGAACGAAACCGCACTGCAGAACAAGGCCCTGGCGGTGCTCCTGGCGCTGGTGACGATTGCCTTCGTCTGGATTCTGCTGCCGTATTACGGTGCGATCTTCTGGGCGGTGATACTTGGCATCCTGTTTGCCCCGCTGCAGCGGCATCTGCTGATCCGTTTCGGCCGCCGACGCAACCTCGCCGCCGCCACCACCATGCTGGTGTGCCTGCTGGTGGCGATCCTGCCGGTGATCATCACCAGCGCGCTGCTGGTACAGGAGGGCGCCACGCTGTACCAGCGCATCGAGAGCGGGGAACTGGACATTGCCGGCTTTGTCGAGCGCGGCAAGGACATGCTCCCGGCGTTTGCCCAGCATGGCCTGGACAACATGGGCATGGGCAACCTGGACGGGCTGCGCGACAAGATCACCAAGTGGGCCACCCAGGGCAGCCAGGTGCTGGCCAGCCAGGCGTTCAACTTTGGCCAGGGCACGTTCGAGTTCCTGATCAGTTTCGGCATCATGATGTACCTGTTGTTCTTCTTCCTGCGTGAAGGCGCCGAGGTTGCCCGACGGGTACGCTTGGCGGTGCCGCTGCCCGAGCACCAGAAACGGCGCTTGCAGTTGAAGTTCAACCGCGTGGTGCGGGCCACGGTGAAAGGCAACGTGCTGGTGGCCATCACCCAGGGGGCGCTGGGCGGCTTCATTTTCTGGGTGCTGGATATCCCCAGTGCGCTGGTGTGGGCGGTGCTGATGGCCTTTCTGTCGCTGCTGCCGGCGGTGGGCGCGGGTATCGTGTGGGCACCGGTGGCCGCGTACTTTCTGTTGACCGGGGCGATACTGCCGGGGGTGATCCTGTCCGCGTTCGGGGTGCTGGTGATCGGCCTGGTGGATAACCTCTTGCGGCCGATCCTGGTGGGCAAGGACACGCGCATGCCAGACTATCTCATCCTGGTGTCGACGCTGGGCGGGCTGGCGGTATTCGGGCTTAACGGCTTTGTGATCGGGCCGTTGATCGCGGCGCTGTTCGTGTCCAGCTGGGCGATCTTTGCGGCGAGTAAACCGCAGGTGCAGTTGCCGCAGTAGGGGGTTGCCTTGGTATTTTCAGCGCCTGTGAGACCGAGCGCCGCGAGGGGCGGCGCTCGGTCTCACAGGCGGTGTAGATATTGTAGCGAACCTGGCTAGCTCAAAAGGCCTGTGGCATCTCACCCCTGCCCAGGCGCCGGTTGATGTCGGCGACCACTTCGGGTAGTTCGTTGATGGTGTCGATCAGGTAGTGCGGGCGCGAGCCGGCGAACAGCGTATGGATGCGCTTGCGCTCGCTTTCCAGCTGCTCGGCACTCAGCGCCCGATAGCTTTCCCAGCTCAGCCCCAGGGCGTTGCCCGAGCACACCAGGGCCACGGTCCACATACCCGCCCGGCGGCCTTCGAGAATGCCCGGCACGGTGTCGTCAACCTTCACGCAGGCCGCTACATCGTCAATTCCCAGGGCAATCACGTTGGCCAGGGCCTGGGCCGGCCACGGGCGACCATTCGGGGTTTCATCGGTGGCCACCACATGGTCGGCCACATAACCGTTCTGCGCCGCCAGCGCCACCACCTTGTCCATCACCACCTTGGGGTAGCCGGAGCACGAACCGATCTTCAGGCCGCCCTGGCGCAGCCCGGTGAGGGTGTCCAGCGCGCCGGGGATCAGCGCCGAGTGCACGGCGATCTTCTCGATCTGCAGGGGCATGAAGCGGTTGTAGAGGGCGGTGACGTCATCGTCCGTGGGGGTGCGGCCGAACACCTTGCGGTAGCGCTCGGCAATTTCCGGCACGTCGCACAGGGTGCGAATGTGGTCCCACTTGCCCATGCCCATCGGGCCTCGGGCCTCTTCGATGGACACCTGCACATCGAACTCGGCAAACGCCTCGACAAATATCTGCGTCGGGGCGAAGGAGCCGAAGTCGACCACGGTGCCAGCCCAGTCGAGGATGGCGGCTTGCAGCTGGGTAGGGTTGCTGTAGTTCATGTGCGCTAATTCCTGAATTCGGGTGGGCGGAGGGTCAGATGTCCAGCACTTCCATTTCCCGCAGCACCTCGGCCACGGCATTGACGGCGGCTTGCATGCCGTCCGGCCCGACCACGCCGATGCAGCCGACGCGGAAGGTTTCGACCTGGGTCAGCTTGCCCGGGTAGAGGATGAAGCCTTTGGCCTTGACCCGTTCGTAGAAGTCCTTGAACTGGTAGCGGGCATTGTTCGGCGCGTGGAAGGTAACGATGATCGGCGCCTGGATTCCGGCTGGCAGGAAGCTGTGCAGGCCGATGGCGGCCATGCCGTCGAGCAGGGTCTTGCAGTTGTCGGCGTAGCGCTGGTAGCGCGCCGGCAGCCCGCCTTCTTCGTTGTACTGCTGCAGCGCTTCGTGCAAGGCGGCGACCACATGTGTGGGCGGGGTGAAGCGCCATTGGCCGGTCCTGGCCATGTAGGCGTGCTGGTCGTGCAGGTCCATGGCCAGCGAGTGGGCGTTGCCTTCGGCGGCGGCCAGTGCGGTTTTTTCGGCGAAGACGAAGCCCATGCCCGGCACGCCTTCCAGGCATTTGCCGGAAGCGGCGATCAGTGCCTCGAAGGGGATTTCCCGGGCATCGATCGGCAACGCGCCGAAGGAGCTCATGGCGTCGATGATCAGGCGCTTGCCGTGGTATTTGATCACCTGGGCGATTTCCGCCAGCGGGTTGAGAATGCCGGTACTGGTTTCGCAGTGGATCAGCGCCACATGGCTGATGGTCGGGTCGGCGGTCAGCAGGCGGTCGACATCGGCAGCGGTGGTTGGCTGGTCTTCGGCGGTTTCGAAGGTGGTGTAGCTGCGGCCCAGCACTTTGCAGATCTTCGCCAGGCGCTGGCCGTAAGCACCGTTGATCAGCACCAGGACCTTGCCATCGCGTGGCACCAGGGTGCCGATGGCGGCTTCCACTGCAAAGGTGCCGCTGCCCTGCAGGGGCACGCAGTGATGGCTGGCGCTGCCGTCGATGATCGCCAGCAGCTGTTCGCAAACGCTGGCGGTCAGTTGGTTGAAGTCACGGTCCCAGGAGCCCCAGTCCACCAGCATGGCCTGGCGGGTGCGGATCGATGTGGTCAGAGGGCCGGGGGTCAGCAGGATCGGGGCGTTGCTCATGCCGTTATTCCTCGCAAGCGGTGGGCTGAAACTACGAGGCCTAGGTTGCAATTCGCGCTGCCATCAATCAAATTGTTTGTTGTTATCTCAGCTATAAGTCAGGCCGATAGATATGAACCTGTTCCAGTTGCGCGCCTTCGATGCCGTTGCCCGCGAGGGCAGCTTTACCCGTGCAGCGCAGCGCTTGTTCATCAGCCAGCCGGCGGTGACCGGCCACGTCAAGGCGCTGGAAGAGCATTACCAGATCACCTTGCTGCGGCGCACCGCGCGGCGGGTGGAGTTGACTGAAGAGGGCACGCGGCTGGCGGCCATCACCCGCGCCATGTTTGGCCTGGCCGACGAGGCGCAGGCCATGCTCGAGGCCAACCGGCAGTTGCTCACCGGCCGCCTGGAAGTGGCAGCGGACGGCCCGCACCGGGTCATGCCGATGCTGGCGCAACTGCGTGAGCGTTACCCGGGCATTACCGTCAACCTGCGGCTGGGCAATGCCCAGGAAACCCTTGCTGCACTGCTCGGCGAGCATGCCGATGTGGCCGTGCTGACCGAAATCGAGCCGCGCAAGGGCCTGCACCTGCAAAACCTCTGCGAGTCGCGGCTGTGTGCGTTGCTGCCGGCCGGGCACGCCTGGGCTAGCGGAGCAGGGGACTTGCCGTTGGCCTCGCTGCATCAGCAGATCATGGTATTGCGAGAGCCGAGCTCCACCACCCGCCGCACCTTTGACAAGGCCTGCAGCCAGGCTGCGGTCCAGCCGCGGGTACTGCTGGAGCTCGACAGCCGTGAGGCGGTGACCGAAGCGGTGGCTTCCGAGCTTGGCATCGGCGTGGTGTCCTCCACTGAAGTTGCCCACGATCCAAGGGTGGTGGCGCGGCCACTGGCCGGCGAAGGCCTGGTCAACCAGCATCTGATTGGCTGCCTGGAGCGCCGCCGCGAATTGCGCCTGATCCAGGCGTTCCTCGGCTTGGCGGCCGGCGCATGAAGCATGACTGGTGTTTTTTCCAGTGCGGCTTAAGATGGCCGGCACAGAGCAGGCTGGGTGGCCAATGAGCGAGAAAGACACCATCTCCATGCAACTGGTGCGCGAGGCCCTGTTGCAGACTTGCCCGGCCGGGCAGCCCGACCATGCCCTGCTGGTGCGTGCCGGCATCGACAGTGCCCAACTCGACCTGCCCGAGGCGCGGGTCAGCGCCGAGGCTTATGCACGCCTGTGGCGCCTGCTGGCGCGCCGCTGCAACGACGAGTTCTTCGCCATGGACCCACGCGGCCTGCGCAGTGGCAGCCTGGCGTTCATGTGCCGGGCGAGCATGACGCAGCCGACGCTGGGGGATGGCCTGGACACCGCACTGGCATTTCTGTCGCTGATGCTGGAAGACCTGCAACCGGGCCTGGTGCGCCAGCAGGGGCTGGCCGAAATTGTCATCAACGAGCCACGTGACGCGCCGCGTCGGGCGTTCACCTATTTCACCTTCTGGATGATCGTGCACGGCGTGGCCTGTTGGCTGGCCGGCCGCCGTATCCCGATTCTGGCTATCGACCTGCGCTGCGCCGAGCCGCCGTTCTGTGACGACTACCGGGTGATGTTTTCGGAAAACCTGCAGTTCCAGCGACCGCGTACGCGCATGATCATCAGTGCCGACTGCCTCGACCTGCCGCTCAAGCGCACGCAGGCCGAGCTGCAGCGTTTTCTGGCTGAAGCACCGGGCAATATCCTGGTGAAATACCGTGATCCTGCCAGCCTGGGGCGGCGGATCCGTACCGACTTGCTGCACCTGTCACCTGGCCACTGGCCGGACGGTGACACGCTTGCACGGCAGTTGAACCTGTCGCCTTCCACCTTTCGCCGCCGCCTGGCGGAGGAAGGGCAGACTTATCAGGGCCTCAAGGACAGCGTTCGCCGTGAGCTGGCCATCGCCTGGCTGAGCCAGCCCGAGCCTGCCCTGGACGATATTGCAGTGGGCCTGGGGTTTGCTGACAGCAGCTCGTTCTACAAAGCGTTCCGCAAATGGTTTGCCTGTAATCCGGGCCACTACCGTGCCCTGATTCACAAGCGTGGTAGTGGTGGCTAGCCTGCGACACCTTCCCGCTGCCCTGATCCGTGAACAGCGCTCATGTTGACAAGCCGGTCACTAACCAGGATGTCGCCATGTCTCCAGCTGCCTCCCCCAGCAAGCTGCTTCACCCCGCTGAAGATTTTATCGCCCGGCAGTTGCCGGGTTGGCTGAAAGCCGCCACCCCTCAGCAACTTGCCAGGTTGCAGAGCTGCCTCAAGGCTCACCTGGCCAGCCAGAAGCAAATGGCAAGCGTTGCCAGTCGCCTGCTGCCGCTGGATGGTTTTGCCAGGCAACGGTTGGAAAGCGCGCTCAGCCAGGACAGCCAACTGCACCTGAAGGTCGATCTGGACAAGCTGGAGTGGCGCGAGGAGCGTGCGCGGCTGGAGGTCAGCCTGGGTGTGTTGCCCGATTACCAGTCGTACTTCGTACGAGTGCCAGCACTGCAGAAGCTCCTGCAGAACTTCAAGGCGGGTGAGTCCTTTTTCCAGGGGACCGCGCTGACTTGCCCGAAAGGCGAGCAGCCTGAGCAAGTGGTGAGCGGTGATGTGGACCGGCTTGTCAGCCTGTGCCGGCAGGTGGACGTGGGTGCAGCCTATCAACGACATCTGGGAGAGGTGATGAGCACCGGTTTCAGCCAGGCGCTGGCCAAGGACAAGCGCCTGGCGCTTGCAGTAGCGCTGGAAGTGGCCGCAATCAAAAAGCAACTCATGGCCAACGATGTGCACATGCTGCGCCAGCTCTGCAGGGGCCAGCAGCCCACGTTCGGGCACCCTCTGCAGCTGCGCGGTGGTACGCTGCAAGTGCTGGGTTGCCAGGTTGACGGTGCATTGGCTTTTGAGCTGATCGTGCCGGCACGCAGTCAGTCGACCTTCCCCTTTGGTGACCCTGAACGGTTGAAGCAAGTAGTGCTGTATCTGCCAGATGACCATGCGCAACCCCTGCGCGTATTTGCCAACTGGAACGAGGCGAACCATGTACTCGCCACTGGGTTGGCTGACAAGGCATACAGGGCAGCGTTCGCGCGCCGTATAGCCCTGAACGACCGAGCGCAATATGAACGTGGCCTGGCTAACCGTTTGCAGGATAAGCAGCCTGATCTGGAACCCCGCAGGGTGCGCGCCTCCGGCGATGTCTTTGCGTTGTCGGCAGCGTGGCACATACAGCGCGTCAAGGCCGATGCAGGCTTTCTCGCGGTTCCTACCTCGCAGGCTGATGGCAAGGCCTCGGCGCAGCGCTTACGCGATCTGGAAAGCACCGGGTTGGTGTTGCTCAACCTTGCAGGTCTGTTTGTGCCGGCCATTGGTGCACTGCTGTTGGCGGACCTTGGCAGGCACCTGCTCAGCGATGTCTTCGAAGGTGTACGTGATTGGCAGTCAGGTCATCAGCACGAAGCACTGCAGCATATGCTTCAGGTGGCAGTCAGCCTGGCCACCACCGGAGCGATTGTCATGGGCACGCATTTGGCCCGTAGCGCCTTTGTCGAGGCACTGGACCCTGTGACTACCGAAGATGGCCGGGCACGGCTGTGGCGCAACGACCTGCAACCCTATCAAGCTGACCCGTTACCCGCTGAGGTAGCTGAAACTGACAATGGCTTG
>NZ_JABMCN010000075.1:0-2423 GCF_013179515.1 Pseudomonas sp. CM27 | reverse complement strand
AACGACCTGCAACCCTATCAAGCTGACCCGTTACCCGCTGAGGTAGCTGAAACTGACAATGGCTTGCTTACGGATGGCAAGCGCCATTGGCTGCGGCTTGAACAGGCACTGTACGGGGTGCGGCAGGATGCCAGGGGAGGATGGCGCTTGCGCCATGCCAGTGACCACGAGGCATACGGGCCGGTCGTGCGAAGCAACGCAGAGCGTGCCTGGTTGCTCGGTGGTGAGCGGCCACTGGAATGGCAGGGCGCGGCACTGTTGCTGGGGCGCCTATGGCCGTCGGCGCGCACAGTGAGTGCTGGGCGTGTGGCCCAGATGCTGAGTGTGGCGGATGTCGACGAGGAGTACCTGCGTGGTCTGCTGGTAGAGAGGCGGCGCCTGCCCGTGCAGCTGCGCGATACCTTGGAGCGCTTCGCCGTTGATGCGCGCATGGAAGCGTTTTTCGCCCAGTTGGAGGCAGGCGACGCCGATACCGAATTATGGCAGTGGTGTATCGACCATTTGCAATTGCAGGGGCAGCCGCTTGACGAGCAGGTGATTTCGATACGCCAAGAGGCGGCAAGGGTCCGCGAAGCGATGTTCGAGCATTTTTCAAGCTGCTACCTGGTGAAAGACCCTTTGCAGGCGCTGATACAACGGGACTTCCCAGCGTTGCCAGACGCCTATGCTCTCGATGCTCTTGACCACGCGACCGCAGCTATGCGCTTGCGCATGCAGGCTGAATCACGCATTCCGCTGGCACTCGCTGAACGTCTCCGGGCAACGCTTCAACTGGCACGTCTGACCCGTATGCGTGAGGCCCTGTATCTACCACACAGCTATCGACCCGAGCTGGTGGCCCTGGTGTTTGCCTTGTTGCGTCTGCACGGGCCAGCCGCAGCGGATTTCAACCTGGTGTTACGCCAGGATCGCTATGCCGGGCAAGCGCTGGCGCAGCTGTTCCCGGAGCGGGGAATGAAACAGGAACTGGTGCTGGTCCGGCGAAGCGGCGGTTTCCAGCTTTACGCCGGAAGCCTGGCGTATGAGCGTGAAATTGCCGAACCTCAAGGGCTCTTCGAAGTGCTGGCGGCCTGCTTGCCTGATACTTACCGGTCGCATCCGGGTTGGGCTGGCGCCGATGCGCCGGCAGCTATCCGCAGGCAGATGCAGGCATGGCTCCCCGACGAGCGTGGGCCGTTGCTGCGTTTGCTTGGATGGCGTGAGGCCAGGCCCCAGGCATCGACCATGCAACGCATGGAGGATGGGCGAGCAGGCTATTTGCTGGGTGGCTGTCAGTCGTGCATCAGTAGCCCGGATCGCGTGCTACGACAGCGGGTTCGGGCGTTGTACCCCGGTATCGGCGATGAAGGCACCGAGCACTACATCCAGGCTCTGCTGCTTCAGCCAGGGACTGTGTACGACAATCTGCTGCGCGCAGAACAGGAGTACCGACAGCTCGAGGGCCGCTTGCATGCGTGGGCCCGTGAGACACCCGGCAATCCCCGAGCTCGCCAGCAGGTCGCGGACTCGCTTTGCCGTGCCTGGCAAATGCGCAGCGATCGGTTTTCCCGGAGCATTGATCATCACGCAATGCTCAGCGTAAGCATCGTCGCCGCGCCTGTGGGAAGTCTTCCTGCCCTGCCAGCCGGGACGGATTTTTCCCATGTATCAGAGCTCACCCTCGCGGGGCTTGAGCTTAGCGACGTCCCACGGGGATTTCTCGCCTGCTTCCCGCGCTTACGAAGACTGGAGTTGAGCAATAATGCTTTGACCGAGCTGCCACCCGGGCTTGAGCGGTTGACCGAATTGCGGCAGTTGTTGATGCCGCGCAACCGCATCCGAATCCCTGCTGACCAGGTCAGCGTGCTGGCTCACCTGTCGAACTTGCGTTCGCTGGACCTGAGCAGCAACTTCTTGGGTGGTATCAACCTGCAGTTCAACCAGCTTTCCGGTTTACGGTTTCTGCGGCTGAACAATGCCCGGTTGTTGGCGTTGCCGCCAGGCCTGCAATGGTGCGGACTGCTGGTATTCGCTGACCTGCGCAACAACCAGATCGCCAATCTGCCTGATGCATTGTTCCAGGCCCCTTTGCAACTGCGCCGGGCGTTGCAGCTGGATGGCAACGTACTGCCAGCCGGCACGCTCGAGCGCTTGTATACAGTGGAGCGCCTGTTGGTGACGCCGCGCCTGGAACGTCGCGATCCGGTGAGGGATTTGTGGCTTGGGACCTTGGGGCCTCTGAAGCAGCAGGCTCATGCAACCGTGTGGGATGCGCTGGTTGCCGAACCCGACAGTCATGAACTGTTTGGCCTGCTTGCCAATCTTACGGGAACTGCCGAATTCAGGAAAACGCCAACTGAAATCGGGCGCAGGGTCTGGACCGTGCTACAGGCCTGCCACGACAATACTGCGACACGTATGGCGCTGTTCCACCTGGCTGCGGA
>NZ_JABMCN010000074.1 GCF_013179515.1 Pseudomonas sp. CM27 | reverse complement strand
GCGGACAGAGAACGCCTTTTGCAGCAGGCTCAGGCTCTCGCGGATGGCGCCGGCGCTGGGGTATGGGCCGAAGTAGCGGCCCTTGGCCTTTTTCGCCCCACGGTGAATGCCCAGCCGCGGAAACTCACCGTCGGACAAAAACACGTAGGGGTAGGATTTATCGTCGCGCAGCAGGATGTTGTACGGCGGGCGCCATTCCTTGATCAGGTTCTGCTCCAGCAGCAACGCCTCGGTTTCGTTGGCGGTGATGGTGGTTTCGACCTGGGCAATGCGCGCAACCAGCGCGGCGGTCTTGGGCGCCAGGCCGGTCTTGCGGAAATAGCTGGTCAGGCGTTTCTTCAGGTTCTTGGCCTTGCCCACGTACAGCAGCCGGGCTTCGGCGTCGAACATTCGGTAAACGCCCGGGCGACCGCTGCAGGTCGCCAGAAATGCGCTGGCATCAAAAACTTGAGACATGAGGGTTTACAGGCTTGCGTCAACCATACCGTGGCGAACGGCCAGCAAGGTCAGTTCGACGTCGCTGGTGACCGAGAGTTTTTCAAAGATCCGATAACGGTAAGTATTGACGGTCTTGGGCGAGAGACACAACTTGTCGGAGATGATCTGCACTTTCTGGCAGCCGACGATCATCAGAGCAATCTGGATTTCCCGCTCGGACAACGCGTCGAACGGCGAGCCCTGCGGCTGGAACGGCTTGAGCGCCAGCTGCTGGGCAATCTGCGGGCTGATGTAGCGCTGGCCGGCGAAGGCCAGGCGAATGGCCTGGACCATTTCATCCAGGCCTGCGCCCTTGGTCAGGTAGCCGGCGGCACCGGCCTGCAACAGCCGCGTGGGGAACGGGTCGTCCTCGCACACGGTCACGGCTACCACCTTGATGTCCGGGTGGCTGCGCAACAGTTTGCGGGTGGCTTCCAGGCCGCCGATGCCAGGCATTTTCACGTCCATCAGCACCACGTCCGGCTTCAGCTCACGGGCCAGCTTGAGCGCCGACTCGCCCGAATCCCCCTCACCCACCACCTGCAGGCCATCGATGTCGGCGAGCATGCGCGTAATACCGGTTCGTACCAGATCGTGATCATCGACCACTAAGACCCTAATCAAGCACACACCTCGTCAGCAGGGCGATTGGATCCCGCCACCTTAACAAAAAATTTCACGGTGGGCCTAACGCATTGCTTCCGTCAGAAACGCCTGACGCTCAACTGTGAGAGACCGCACTGTTTGCCGGGTTTTTTCAGGGTTCGCCAATCGGCCCAGCAGGTGCCCGAGTGCCGCTTGATCATCGACCGACAATTGCCGGAAAGCCTTCAGCAAGGCGGACTCGTCCATGCTCAACCCGTCCAGCAGGGCCGGGGTGCGGATGCCGCTGAGCACGTACGACGCATCCACACCACGCGTCGCCAATGCCGCCAGGTAATCCACCCGCGGCATGCGTTCACCGCTCTCGTATTTACCCTGGGCATTGGGTTCGACCCCACCGATATAGCCAAACACGCGCTGAGTCATGCCCAGTCGCTCACGCTCTTCCCGCAGACGCGGACCGATTCCATTCATAGGGGGTTCTCCTTTCCCTTGATTTTGCCGAGGCACTCCCCGCCTGCCGAAGGGCAGCCGTGGCTGTCAGCCTTCACTATGCCGATGCGCTGGGGTCGCGACAAGCCATCATTGAGCCACTAGTCGATGGTTCGCTGCATGCGTACAAAACAGTCGTCCTCGCCCATTTCGACAAAGCCGTGGCGCCGATAAAGCAGGCGGGCCGGGTTGCTGCGAAATACCATCAGCCGCAGCAGCGGCAGGCCGCGCTGCCTGGCCCACAGGACAAGTTGCTCCAGCACCCAACTACCCACCCCGTGACCGCGGTGCTCGGGCAGCAGGTGCAACTCGCGGATGAACAGCGCCTGACGGTCCTGGCTGAGGCTGCAAAAGCCCAGCAAGGTGTCCCCGTCGGTCACCAGCCACTGCTCGCGCCAGCCCCAGGCTTCGTCGAAAGCCTCCTCTATCCAGAGCAGGTGGTATTCGCGGTAGTACGGCAGCATGGCGCGGCGGGTGAGGTCGCGGGCGAAGGTGCAGTGGCTGTCGTTTGCCGGGGTCAGGTTCAGGGGCATCACACAATGTGCTCTCGGGGTTTCCAGGCATCGATCAATGGCCATAACACACGGGTGAACTGCCGGGCCCGCGCTTGTCCAGTTCGTCTTCCAGCCAGTCGGCCAGCACCCGGGCATTGTTGTGCTCGGTGTCCTTGCCGGCATACAGCAATGTCAGCGTGCCTTGCTCTGCCATGCCCAGCAGCGGGTACCAGTGCTCGGGGTGAGCGGCCAGCTCTTGCTGGTAACGCTGGGTGAAACCGGCGAAATCCAGTTCGCCCTGGTGAAGTGACCTGCGCAGCTGATCCGAAGGTGCCACCTCACGCATCCACTGGCCGTGCAGGTCTTGCTTGCGCTTGTTGCGCGGCCACAAGCGGTCGACCAGCACCCGCTGGCCGTCTTCAACCTCGACCGCAGCGTAGACGCGCTTGCAGCGGATCATGGAGTTCTCCTGCCGTTAGCATCTGTCTTGAGCCTAGATAATTGATCGAGGTCGCGGGCAGGTGGGGTTTGTTTTTTTTGCTCTAGGCCCGCACAGCCACCATCAACCCGGAATCTTCAGCCCACGCTGCACCGCCGGCCGCTCAAGGAACACCGCCAGCACTCGCTGCACTTCCTTGAACTGATCAAACCCAACCAGCTCGCTCGCGTTGTAACGCTCCACCAGGTTGCGCACCCACGGCAAGATCGCGATGTCGGCGATGCTGTATTCGTCGACCATCCACTGCCGGCCCTTCAAGTGCCGGTCCAGCACACCCAGCAGCCGTTTGGACTCATTCACATAACGGTCCCGGGGGCGCTTGTCCTCGTATTCCTTGCCGGCAAAGAAGTGGAAGAACCCGACCTGGCCGAACATCGGCCCGATGCCGCCCATCTGGAACATCAGCCACTGCAAGGTCAGGTAGCGTTGGGCCGGGTCCAGGCTCAACAACTTCCCGCTCTTTTCCGCCAGGTACTGCAGGATCGCCCCCGACTTGAACAGCGGCAGCGGCTTGCCGCCGGGGCCGTTGGGGTCGAGGATGGCGGGGATCTTGTTGTTGGCGCTGAGCGAGATGAACTCGGGGCTCAGCTGGTCATCGCTTTCGAAGCTGACCTTGTGCGGCTCGTAGGCCAGGCCGATTTCTTCGAGCATGATCGACACCTTGACGCCGTTGGGCGTCGGCAGCGAATACAGCTGCAGCCATTCAGGGTGTCGGGCGGGCCATTTGCGGGTGATGGGGAACGCACTGAGATCGGTCATGATCAACCTTGCCTGTGGAATGAACCTGCCACTCTAGAGGCATCCCGGGCGGCTGACCATCACCGGCCGCGCATGACCGTGGCCCGTTCAGGCCTGACCGTGGGCCTTGAGCTTGAGCTTTTCGGTATCGACGCGCACGAACACCGAGTCGGCGGTGACGGTCAGCACATCGTCGGCCCAGACTTCGCAGAGCACGCGGGTCTTGCGCCCTGTTTCACCTTCCACGCGGGCTTTGAGCAGCAGCTCGACGCCCATCGGCGTGGGCTTCAGGTAGGTCAGGTTGAGCGTGCCGGTCACGCAGTCGATACGCGGCAAGCTGCCCGGCTCGCGGCCTTCGTTACGGTAGTGGTAGGCCATGGCTGTCCAGTTGGAGTGGCAGTCGACCAGCATCGCCAGCAGGCCACCGTAGACGAGGCCGGGCCAGCCGATGAAGGTACTGTCGGGCGCGTGACGGCACAGCAGGTGGATGCCATCGGCATCCCAATGGCTTTGCAGGTGCAGGCCGCTGGGGTGCGAGCAACCGCAGCCGTAGCAGGTGCCGTCTGGCGCAGCGAGGGCCTGGAGGGAAAGGTTCTGATTGTTCATACGCTTCCTGTGCTTATTGATATGGGGGCGCGCAACGCCCCCATTAAAGCAGAAACATCAGGCCGTCTGGGCGACCACCCTGGCGCGCCGCTGGGTCAGCGAAACCAGCAGGATGAACGCGGTCACCCCGGCGGTCATCAGCGTTTCATAACGGTAGGCATCGCTGAACAGCATGTAGCCCAGCACCATGACAATGGTGCCGATCACCAGCCAGGTCAGCCACGGGAACAGCCACATCTTCAGCTCTAGCGGCCGCCCTTCACGGTCAGCACGGGCACGCATGCGCAGCTGCGACACGGCGATCACCAGGTACACCAGCAAGGCGATGGCGCCGGTGGTCGACAACAGGAATCCGAACACCTTCCCCGGGAACACATAGTTGACCAGGCAACCGGCAAACCCGGCCAGGGTCGAGAGGATGACCGCGACAGTGGGCACACCCGAACCGGAGATGCGCTTGGTCATGCTCAGCGCCTGGCCACGGGCGCCCAGCGAATAGAGCATGCGCGAGGCGGTGTACAGGCCCGAGTTCATGCAACTGGTCACTGCCACCAGCACCACCAGGTCGACCAGCAGCTTGGCGCCCGGCACGTTCAGCACTTCCAGCACACGCTGGAACGAGCCAACGGCTTTCAGTGCAGGGTCATTCCAGGCAACCAGCGACACCACAAGGAAGATCGACGCCAGGTAGAAGATGGCAATGCGGTACACCACCAGGTTGGTGGCGCGGCGGATCTTGTCTTTCGGGTTGGCGGTTTCGTCAGCGGCAATGGTGACGATTTCGGCGCCGAAGAACGAGAAGATGGTGATCAGCACGCCCCCCAGCACGGTACCGAAGCCGTTCGGCATGAAGCCGCCGTTGTCCCATAGCCGACTCACCCCGGACACCTCGGCCAGCGGCCAGAAGCCGAATATCGCCAGGCTGCAGACCACGATGAAGGCAATGATTGCCACCACCTTGACCAGCGCGAACCAGTATTCGAAGGCGCCGAAGTTCTTCACGCTGATCAGGTTGGTACCCGACAGCACCAGCATGATCAGGAAGGCGAACAGCCAGGACGGCACGCCGGGGAAGTAGGCATGCAGGATGTCGGCGCCAGCAATGGCCTCGACCGGAATGATCAGTACCCAGAACCACCAGTACAGCCAGCCAATGGTAAAGCCCGCCCAGGGGCCGATGGCTTCGGAGGCATAGGTGGAAAACGAGCCACTGTTGGGGTTGGCGATGGCCATTTCGCCGAGCATGCGCATCACCAGCAGGACCAGCAGCCCGGTCATGGCGTACGAAATGAGGATGGCCGGGCCTGCGGTGGCAATGGCGTTGGAGGAGCCGATGAACAGGCCGGCGCCGATGATACCGGCGATGGAGATCATGGAAACCTGACGGGAAGTCAGGCCGTGCTGCAGGGAACGCTGTTTCTTGTTGTCTAGCGAAGCCATGAAGAACCCTCGAATGGGTCGGCCGCGGCGAGGCGGCTGAAGGTCGGAGCAGAATTCTTGTAAATTTCTGATGGACGTTGTTGTTGTTTTGTTGATGCCGGAAACGGGTACTGGCCTCCTCTTCGCACGACCGGTTGTAATCGTTGATCCAGGTCAGTATTAATCTATAGGCCGGGGTCAACAAACGACCTTTTCGAACCACATGATTCCGCTTTGGAATGAACTTCATCCTTTTTTGCTCGGTATGTGCCCGTCATGTCCAAACGCCTGATGCCTTCGACTACCGCCCTCCAGTGCTTCGAGGCGGCCGCCCGCCATCTCAGCTTCACCCGCGCGGCCCAGGAACTGCACCTGACCCAGAGCGCGGTCAGCAAGCAGGTGGCGCAGCTGGAGGACATGCTCTCGCACTCGCTGTTCCAGCGCATTCGCCGGCGCCTGCACCTGACCCCGGCCGGTGCGCTGTACCTCACCGAAGTGAACAAGATCCTCACCCAGATCGACATCTCCAGCCGCTACATCCTCAGCTATGGCGATGAGACCGAAGTGCTGCGCATCGCCACCCAGCCCACCTTCGGTGCCCGCTGGCTGGTGCCCAAGCTCAAGGGTTTCGGCGACCGCTACCCGCGTATTCACCTGGATGTACGCAACGAACTGGAGCCGTTCGACCTGGTCCAGGCCAAGGCTGACATCGCCTTTTTCTTCGGCCAGGGCACCTGGCCCGGGGCAACCTGCATTGAGTTGTTCAGCGAAGAAGTGGTGCCGGTATGCAGCCCTCAGCTGCTGGCCAATCACCCGTTCGCCAGCGCCCAGGCGCTGACCGAGCACCGTTTGTTGCAATGCGTGTCGCGCCCCGAGGCCTGGCATGAATGGTTTCTGGGGCTGGGGCTGCATAGCCAGAACAGCTACCACGGGCCGCGTTTCGACACGTTCTACCTGTGCATTCGCGCGGCCATCGCTGGCTGCGGCATTGCCTTGATTCCGCGCTACCTGGTAGCCGAGGAGCTCAGCGAAGGCAAGCTGGTGGTGGCCTGGGACCACCCGGTGGCAAGCAATGGCAGGCACTTCATTGCGCATGCCGAGCATGCCGCCGAGGTGCCCAAGATACGGGCCTTTGTGCAGTGGATTCGCGAGCGGGTGGCTGAGGGGGATTGATTACTCCTGTGCAAGCCCGCGAAGAGGCCGGCACAGCCAACACAAAACATTGGCCAGATCACGAATCCATGGAATGACCGCAATCAATTAATTCGTTTGCAGAACACCCCGCCAACACGCTTGGATAATAAGAAACTCGAACAAGGTCCGCGTGCCCCATGAACCAGGAAAGTATCAGCCAATCCATTGCCATCGTTCACCCGATCACACTTTCCCATGGCCGCAATGCCGAAGTCTGGGACACCGACGGTAAACATTACATCGACTTCGTCGGCGGTATCGGCGTCCTCAACCTGGGCCATTGCAACCCGGCCGTTGTCGAAGCGATCCAGGCCCAGGCCACCCGCCTCACCCACTACGCCTTCAACGCCGCCCCGCATGGCCCGTACCTGGAGCTGATGGCGCAGCTGAGCCAGTTCGTGCCAGTCAGCTACCCGTTGGCCGGCATGCTCACCAACAGCGGCGCAGAAGCTGCAGAAAACGCCCTCAAGGTGGCCCGCGGAGCCACCGGCAAACGCGCCATCATCGCCTTCGACGGCGGCTTCCATGGCCGCACCCTCGCCACCCTGAACCTCAACGGCAAGGTCGCCCCGTACAAGCAGCGGGTCGGCGAACTGCCGGGGCCGGTGTACCACCTGCCCTACCCCAGCGCCGACAACGGGGTTACCTGCGAGCAGGCGCTCAAGGCCATGGAGCGCCTGTTCAGCGTCGAGCTGGCTGTGGAGGACGTGGCGGCATTCATCTTCGAGCCGGTACAGGGTGAAGGCGGCTTCCTCGCGCTCGACCCGATGTTCGCCCAGGCCCTGCGCCGTTTCTGCGACGAACACGGCATCCTGATCATCATCGACGAGATCCAGTCGGGCTTCGGCCGTACCGGCCAGCGCTTCGCCTTCCCGCGCCTGGGCATCGAGCCTGATCTGCTGCTGCTGGCCAAGAGCATCGCCGGCGGCATGCCGCTGGGTGCGGTGGTGGGGCGCAAGGATTTGATGGCATCGCTGCCCAAGGGCGGCCTGGGTGGCACCTATTCGGGCAACCCGATTGCCTGTGCGGCAGCCTTGGCCAGCCTGGCGCAGATGACCGACGAAAACCTGGCGACCTGGGGGGAGCGCCAGGAGCAGGCGATCGTCAGCCGCTACCAACGCTGGAAGGCATCAGGCCTGAGCCCGTTCATCGGCCGCCTGACCGGGGTGGGCGCCATGCGCGGCATCGAGTTCGTCAATGCCGACGGCAGCCCGGCACCGGCGCAACTGGCAAAGGTGATGGAAACGGCGCGGGCCAAGGGCCTGCTGCTGATGCCAAGCGGCAAGGCGCGGCACATCATCCGCCTGCTGGCACCGCTGACCATCGAGGCCGAGGTGCTCGAGGCAGGCCTGGATATTCTCGAGCAATGCCTCGCAGAGTTGAACTAAAGCTTAAAGGCCCAGCTCTTCCGGGGTCAGCATGTCGGACTCGAAGGCAATCCAGCCGCCTTCGAGCTCGGCGTGGCCGTTGACGATCGGGCCGTAGTAGGTCAGCCCGTTCTCCAGGGTCACACAGATGTGCGTGGCATTTTTTTCAGGGGCCGCGAGCGTACCGACGAAATGCACCTTCTTCAGGGTTTCGGTGACCGCCTCCAGTCCTACGCGCATTTTGGGGTTTTCCGAGGCCTCGATATCGCCCCCACGGTCTTCGGCGCTGATGGTTACGGTGGCGGTATAGGGGTACTTGGTGCTCAAGCGGGTTACCTCAAAGGGATGTATAGGCTTAACAGGCGCGTAGAGTACGGCAGGCGGTCGCGGTTGTCTCTACCGGCCGGTTCGCGGGTCCACCCGCGAACCGGCCGGGCCTGCAAAAGATGATCTGGCAGCCCCGATCTGTTAGGGTGCCCGCCGATGCACGCCACACCACACGAGGATCCCGAGTGAGCGCCGAAGAACCCCTTATCGCCGACCTGTTCGATGTCGACAAACGCCTGTCCCTCAGGCCCGTCGTGGACTTCAACAGCTACCTGCGCAACGCCTTTGGCGAAGGCCCGTGCCGCTGCCACCGCTGCACCGAAGGTGCCGACGAAAGCACCTACAGCCATGCTCACAATTTCACTTTTGACGGTGGTCAATGGCATCGCCGCTTCGCCAGCACTGCCGGCAGCGATGTTGCCCAGTTCCTGAAAAAAGCCTGGCTGTCGTACACCAAGGCCGACCTCAACCTGATCGGCACGCTGGACCTGACCACCCTCAAGACCTTCACCGACGCCGCCCTGCACACCCGCCTGCTGGCGCTGTTGCCAGCCAGCGGCCTGGCCCGCGAAGTGGAAGGCCAGTGGCTGCTGCAGGCCCAGGCCGACTGACGGCCCGGCGGCGCGGCAGGATTCTACCGGTCTGCTAACGTGGGGGAATCCGCCCATCCGCAGGTAGTCCGCCATGGCCCGCACCACGCCCATCGAGCTGTACCGCAACATCGGCATCGTCGCCCACGTCGACGCTGGCAAGACCACCACTACCGAGCGGATCCTGTTCTACACCGGGGTCAACCACAAGATGGGCGAGGTGCACGATGGCGCCGCGACCATGGACTGGATGGCTCAGGAACAGGAGCGCGGCATCACCATCACCTCGGCAGCGACCACGGCCTTCTGGCAGGGCTCGACCAAGCAGTTTGCCGACAAGTACCGCTTCAACATCATCGACACCCCCGGCCACGTCGACTTCACCATCGAGGTCGAGCGCTCGCTGCGCGTGCTGGATGGGGCGGTTGTGGTGTTCAGCGGCGCCGACGGGGTCGAGCCGCAGTCCGAAACAGTCTGGCGCCAGGCCAACAAGTACCATGTGCCGCGGCTGGCCTACATCAACAAGATGGACCGCCAGGGCGCCGATTTCCTGCGCGTGGTCAAGCAGATCGACAAGCGCCTGGGGCATCACCCGGTGCCTATCCAGCTGGCCATCGGCAGCGAAGAAAACTTTATCGGACAGATCGATCTGGTGAAGATGAAGGCCATTTACTGGAATGACGCCGACAACGGCACCAGCTACCGCGAAGAAGAAATACCCGACCACCTGCAGGCCCTGGCCGACGAATGGCGGGCACACATGATAGAGGCCGCGGCCGAGGCAAATGACGAGCTGACCCTGAAGTTTCTCGACGGCGAGGAACTGAGCATCGACGAGATCAAGGCGGCCCTGCGCCAGCGCACCATCGCCAACGAAATCGTGCCGACCATCCTCGGCTCCTCGTTCAAGAACAAAGGCGTGCCGCTGATGCTCGATGCGGTCATCGACTACCTGCCTGCGCCATCCGAGATCCCGGCTATCAAGGGCACCGACCCGGATAATGAAGAGCACCATCTGGAACGCCACGCCGACGACAACGAGCCGTTTTCAGCCTTGGCCTTCAAGATCGCCACGGACCCGTTCGTCGGCACCCTGACCTTTGCCCGCGTCTATTCCGGTGTACTGAGCTCCGGCAACGCGGTGCTCAATTCGGTGAAGGGCAAGAAGGAACGCATCGGCCGCATGGTGCAGATGCACGCCAACCAGCGCGCGGAAATCAAGGACGTGTGTGCCGGTGACATCGCCGCGCTGATCGGCATGAAGGACGTGACCACCGGCGACACCCTGTGCGCCATCGACAACCCGATCATCCTTGAGCGCATGGATTTCCCCGACCCGGTGATATCCGTGGCGGTGGAACCGAAAACCAAGGCCGACCAGGAAAAAATGGGCATCGCCCTGGGCAAGCTGGCCCAGGAAGATCCTTCGTTCCGGGTGCGCACCGACGAGGAGACCGGGCAGACCATCATCTCCGGCATGGGCGAGTTGCACCTGGACATCATCGTCGACCGCATGCGCCGCGAGTTCAATGTCGAGGCCAACATCGGCAAGCCGCAGGTGGCCTACCGCGAAAAAATCCGCAACACCTGCGAGATCGAGGGACGCTTCGTGCGCCAGTCTGGTGGGCGCGGGCAATATGGCCACTGCTGGATCCGCTTCGCCCCCGGTGATGAGGGCAAGGAAGGCTTGGAATTCGTCAACGAGATTGTCGGCGGCGTGGTACCGCGTGAGTACATCCCGGCGATCCAGAAAGGCATCGAGGAGCAGATGAAGAACGGCGTGCTCGCTGGCTACCCTTTGATCAACCTCAAGGCTGCGGTGTTCGACGGCTCCTACCACGACGTCGATTCCAACGAAATGGCTTACAAGATCGCCGCCTCGATGGCCACCAAGCAGCTGTCGCAAAAAGGGGGGGCGGTGTTGCTGGAACCGGTGATGAAGGTCGAGGTGGTCACCCCCGAAGAGTATCAGGGTGACATCATGGGCGATCTCAGCCGGCGCCGCGGCATGATCCAGGACGGCGACGAGACGCCAGCCGGCAAGGTGATTCGCGCCGAGGTGCCGTTGGGGGAAATGTTCGGCTACGCCACTTCGATGCGCTCGATGACCCAAGGGCGGGCCAGCTACACCATGGAGTTCACCCGCTACGCCGAGGCCCCGGCAAGCATTGCCGATGGCATCGTCAAGAAGAACCGCGGCGAGTGATTTTCGCCTGTACTGGCCTCTTCGCGGCTAAAGCCGCTCCCACACTCTGGGGGAGAGGCTTTAGCCGCGAAGAGGCCGGTACAGGCAAAGACAATTCTCAATGCTGCTCGCCAGCCCGCTTCAACAGTTTCTTGCACCGCTCCGACAAATGCACCACGCGCAAATGCTTGCCGGCCTTGGCGTACCGCTCGCGCAAGGTGGTCAACGCGGCCACTGCCGAGTAATCGACAAAGCTCAGGTGCTGGCAATCCAGCGTGACCTTGGCCGGGTCGTTGGCCGGGTCGAACTGGTTCAGGAACGGCGCGGTCGAGGCAAAGAACAACGTCCCATGCACCTGGTAACGCTTGCCCCCCTCCCCGTCGTCATGGCTGTCGGCGTAAAGCTCGCGGGCATGCTGCCAGGCAAAGTTCACCGCCGCGATGATGATGCCGAACATCACCGCCATGGCCAGGTCGGTGAGCACCGTGACCACTGTCACCGCAATGATCGCCAGCACATCGCTCACCGGCACCTTGTGCAGCACCCGCAACGACGCCCAGGCGAAGGTCTGCTGGGCCACCACGAACATGACCCCGACCAGCGCCGCCAGCGGAATACGCTCGATCAAAGGCGACAGGAACAACACGAACAGCAGAATCATCACCCCGGCCACCACCCCTGACAGCCGGCCACGGCCATTGGAGCTGAGGTTGATCACGGTCTGGCCGATCATCGCGCAACCGCCCATGCCACCGCACAACCCCGAAACCATGTTCGCTGCACCCAGGGCCACGCATTCGCGGTCCGGGTAGCCACGGCTTTCGGTAATTTCATCGGTCAGGTTAAGCGTTAGCAGGGTTTCCAGCAGGCCGACCATGGCCATCAGCACCGCGTAGGGAGCGATGATTTTCAGGGTTTCCAGGTTCCATGGCACATCCGGCAGCGCCAGCACTGGCAGGCCGCCAGCGATGTGCGCCATGTCGCCCAGGGTGCGGGTAGGCAGGTCGAGCAGGTACACCAGCAGGCCAACGCCGAGGATCGCTACCAGCGCGGGGGGTACCGCGCGGGTCAGTTTCGGCAGCACATAGACCACCAGCATGGTCAGCGCCACCAGGCCGATCATGAGGTACAGCGGCGCGCCGCCGAGCCAATGCTCACCCTGCTTGAAATGCTCAAGCTGGGCCAGGGCGATGACGATGGCCAGGCCGTTGACGAAGCCGAGCATGACCGGGTACGGCACCAGGCGCACCAGCTTGCCCAGGCGCAGCAGGCCGAACAGGATCATCACCACCCCACCCAGCAGCACCGTGGCCAGCAGGTACTGCGCACCGTGCTGCACCACCAGAGCGACGATCACCACCGCCATCGAGCCGGCAGCGCCGGAGATCATCCCCGGCCGGCCACCGAACAGCGCTGTCAGGGTGCAGATGATAAACGCCCCGTAAAGCCCCATCAGCGGGTTGAGGTGGGCCACCAAGGCAAAGGCGATGCACTCGGGCACCAGGGCGAACGAGGTGGTCAGGCCGGCGAGCAGGTCGGCGCGTAGTCGGGCGGGTTTCATGGGCATCCTGGAAAGCAGTCCGGGCGGACGTTACAAAAACAAGGGGCGCGATGTTACGTAATTTGTCTGACAGCGACCAGCGCAAGGGTAGCTAGCGCCCGGTACGGGTCAACCACTCGGCCATGGCTGCATCCTCCAGCGCATACTCACCACGGTTGGCCTTCCACACCAGTTCCTTGTCGCGCAGGGCATCCAAAGCCTTCTGTACATTGGGCGTGCTGGCATTGGCTTCGGCCTGGGCCCGTTCCAGCTTGCGGCTGACGTCGATCAAGGTCTGCTCGGTGAACGGCGAAAACGGCTGACGGCCCCGCGTGCGCTCGGCCATCACCTCCAGCACCGCCCGCTGCAACGGCGAAAGTTCGTTCCAGGCGCTTTCATAGTCGCTCCACACCCCAGCCTGATGGTTGAGCGCGCCGTTGCGCAGCAGTTCACCCAGGTTGCCGGCCTCGCCCAGGCCGACACTGACCTCGGCCAACAGCTTGTTGAGCATTTCCGGGCGCCGACCGACCAGTTCGAAGGCGTATGCCAGGTCTTCGGCCTTGAACTGGTTGCTGTCGGCCAGGCGACCATTCCAGAGCTCGGTGATGAACTCGACATAGTCACGCCCAAGCAACGGAAAGGGGGTGATGCTGGCACCAAAAAACGGCTGCTTGCTCTTGAGCACCAGGTTGGCCAGCTTGTCACGGCTCGAGCCCGTGAACACCAGCCGCAGCCCGTCCGGGCGGTCGCCACGGTTGAGATGGTCCCGCGCAGCCTTGAGGGCGAACATCGCATTCAGGCCGTCTTCGCTATTGAGGGCGTGCTGGGCCTCGTCGATGATCAGCACCACCAGTTGCCCCGACACCTGATGCAAAACAGCCAGCGCCTGGGCCAGCGTGGTGCCCGCCGGCAGTTGTGGCCGAGTGAAATCCCAGCTGAGCGTGCGCAGCAGGTTTATCTTGTCGATACCGGCCTTCTTCGCCGTTCTGGCCAGCGCGCTTTCGAACCCGCTCAAAGCGACACCGATAGCGCCACTGATGAGCTCCGCCGGGGCAGCGTCACGGTCTGACCAGAGGTCGACGTACACCGGCAGCCAGCCGCGATTCACGCATTCCGGGATGAAGTCGTTGTTGAGGAAGGTACTTTTACCGGTACGTCGAGGCGCGGCCAGAAACATGCCCGAGCTGTAATCCACCAGCGACTCGCCGGCCAAATCCTGGGCCAGCGCCTTGGCCAGCTGATCTCGACGCAGGAGCGAGCGGGTCGGAGACATGTGACTATCCTCAATTATCTACCAAACTATAATTTATAGCCTACAAGATAAAACAAGATAAAACACCCATCTGGGCTTCGCTGTCGACGGGGCAAACCTCCGCCCAGATGCCGATGCGTGATCCAGATCCGGCACAAAGCCTGCAAATTTGCCATCATGTTGGCTCTACCTGCGGAGATCATGGACATGCCGCTACGCCCCCTTCTTGCGTCCTTGCTGCTGGCCGTCAGCCTGAGCGCGCAGGCCGCCACCGAAGTCGTACCCTTGCAGCACCGCAGCAGCGCCGAACTGCTGCCCGCCGCGCAGGCGTTCATCGGCAAGGACGGTACCGTCAGCGCCTTCGAGAACAAGCTGATCGTCAACGCCAGCCCCGAACGCATCGACGACCTGCGGACCTTGCTGCAACAACTGGACACCGCCGCCAAACGCCTGCTGATCAGCGTCGACAACAGTGACAGTAACTTCCAGGACAACCGCGGCAATGCACGCGTCATCCATTACGGCACCAGCAACCGTGAAGGCGGCCTGCAGCAGATTCAAGCCAGCGAAGGCCAGCCAGCCTTGATCCAGGTTGGCCAGAGCATCCCCATCACCAGCACCAGCACCGACGGTTACGGGCGCATCCAGAGCAACACCGAATACCGCAATGTGACCCAAGGCTTCTACGTCATCCCAAGCCTCAGCGGCGACACGGTGCGTCTGCAAATAAGCAGCAATAATGACCGCATCAGCCACGAACGTGCAGATGTAGTGAAAGTGCAGAGTACCGACACGACCGTCACCGGCAAGCTTGGCGAATGGATCACCCTGGCAGGCTACAACCAGCAGAGCCAAGCCGAGCGCAGCACGTCAAGCCGCAGTTACAGCACCCAGCGCGGTGAAAACATGACATTGCGTGTCAAAGTCGACCTTCTAGACTGAAACCAGGCAATTCAAGGCCTCGACCAAAGGCCTTGAAACTGACTGCCAAGTCGCATTAGACCAAAGATGTAGTAAGCAATAAAAAGCACTACAAAACATTTGACAGTGTCTTTTTCCCAAGGGCATGATGGCCTCGCTCCCGCTAATCAGGGGCCCTGGCAAGGGCCTTCGAGGCGTACTCCTCCCACCCCTGGAGGCGTCTCGTGTCTATACGGCCCACAAGGCGGTTCGACGGGATTGCGACTGCAACGAAGAAGTTGTCCCGAGGGACGGAAGCGCATCACCGCAGTACTGGCAATCGCGAAGCACCGCAGCAAGGCAACCACGAGCCGACCTGCCGGAGCACACCGTCGCCTGGCCTGCCCACCCTTCCCCTTCGAGCCTTCGCGTTCGCCGCCGCACTCCTGCGAACAGGACAGCCGCCTGGCTCCTGATCTGCTCCGAGCATCAGCACAATTAACCCAAGATCGATGCGACGAGGTTTATTTCCATGGCACTGACACGCGAACAGCAAATTGCAGCCCTCGAGAAAGACTGGGCCGAAAACCCGCGCTGGAAAGGCGTGACCCGTACCTACACCGCCGCTGATGTCGTTCGCCTGCGTGGCTCCCTGCAGCCAGAGCACACCCTGGCCCGCCAGGGCGCAGAAAAACTGTGGAAGCTGGTCACCCAGGGTGCCCACCCGTCCTTCCGCCCAGAAAAAGATTTCGTCAACTGCATGGGCGCCCTCACCGGCGGTCAGGCAGTGCAGCAGGTCAAGGCCGGCATCCAGGCCATCTACCTGTCCGGCTGGCAGGTTGCCGCCGACAACAACTCGGCCGAGTCGATGTACCCTGACCAGTCGTTGTACCCGGTCGACTCGGTACCGACCGTGGTCAAGCGCATCAACAACTCGTTCCGCCGCGCCGACCAGATCCAGTGGAAAGCAGGCAAGAACCCGGGCGACGACGGCTACATCGACTACTTCGCGCCAATCGTGGCCGACGCCGAAGCCGGTTTCGGCGGTGTGCTCAACGCCTACGAACTGATGAAGAACATGATCGAAGCGGGCGCCGCCGGCGTGCACTTCGAAGACCAGTTGGCCTCGGTGAAAAAATGCGGCCACATGGGTGGCAAGGTACTGGTACCGACCCAGGAAGCCGTGCAGAAGCTGGTGGCCGCGCGCCTGGCCGCTGACGTGTCGGGCGTACCGACCATCATCCTGGCCCGCACCGACGCCAACGCCGCTGACCTGCTGACCAGCGACTGCGACCCGTACGACCAGCCGTTCGTGATCGGCGAGCGCACCCGTGAAGGTTTCTACAAGGTACGCGCCGGCCTCGACCAGGCCATTTCCCGCGGCCTGGCCTACGCGCCGTATGCCGACCTGATCTGGTGCGAAACCGCCAAGCCGGACCTGGACGAAGCCCGCCGCTTCGCCGAAGCGATCAAGAAGGAATACCCGGACCAGATCCTGTCGTACAACTGCTCGCCGTCCTTCAACTGGAAGAAGAACCTGGACGACGCCACCATCGCCAAGTTCCAGCGCGAGCTGTCGGCGATGGGCTACAAGCACCAGTTCATCACCCTGGCCGGCATCCACAACATGTGGCACGGCATGTTCAACCTGGCGCACGACTACGCCCGCAACGACATGACCGCCTACGTGAAGCTGCAGGAGCAGGAATTCGCTGACGCCAGCAAAGGCTACACCTTCGTGGCGCACCAGCAGGAAGTGGGTACTGGCTACTTCGACGACATGACCACCGTGATTCAGGGTGGGGCATCGTCGGTGACTGCGCTGACTGGCTCGACCGAGGAAGAGCAGTTCCACTGATAGTGGGTGGCGGTTGAGTAAAGGCCCGGGGCTTGTAAAGCGCCGGGCCTTTATTTTTAACGGTACCGGCCTTTCACGGGTGAACCCGCTTGACGCGCTCTCTGTGGGAGCCGCGCTTGCCGGCGATAGGCTGCGAAGCAGCCTCAATACAAGCGACACCATTCTGACGGATTGTGAGCGACTTGAAACGTTGGGGCCGCTGTGCGGCCCATCGCCGGCAAGCGCGGCTCCCACACCGAATGCGCAGGGCTAGCGCGCAGAGTTCCCGTCGCGAGAGCTCAGCCCGGAAGGGCTGGGTGATCTCCCAAACGTACTGCGCGCATTTCGAAGGCCGCGGTGATCCTGTGAGAGCCGCGCTTGCCGGCGATGGGCTGCGAAGCAGCCCCAAACAAGCGACACCATTCTGACGGCTTGTGAGTGACTTGAAACGTTGGGGCCTCTGCGCGGCCCATCGCCGGCAAGCGCGGCTACCACACCGAATGCGCAGGGCTTGCGCGCAGAGTTCCCGGCGCGAGAACCCGGAAGGGCTGGATGATCTCCCAAACGTACTGCGCGCATTTCGAAGGCCGCGGTGATCCTGTGGGAGCCGCGCTTGCCGGCGATGGGCTGCGAAGCAGCCTCAATACAAGCGACACCATTCTGACGGATTGTGAGCGACTTGAAACGTTGGGGCCGCTGTGCGGCCCATCGCCGGCAAGCGCGGCTCCCACACCGAATGCGGAGGGCTTGCGCGCAGAATTCCCGGCGCGAGAACCCGGAAGGGCTGGATGATCTCCCAAACGTACTGCGCGCATTTCGAAGGCTGCAGTGAGCCTGTGGGAGCCGCGCTTGCCGGCGACGGCTGCGAAGCAGCCCCAATACAAGCGACACCATTCTGACGGATTGTGAGCGACTTGAAACGTTGGGGCCGCTGTGCGGCCCATCGCCGGCAAGCGCGGCTCCCACACCGAATGCGCAGGGCTTACCCCGCCAAAGGGCCGAAACAGGCCAAAGCAAAACCCAGGATCAGGTCTATGCTTGTGGCAGCACAGCAGCAAGGACCGCCCATGCCTCGTCCAAGCCACCTGACCATTCTCGCCCTGGCCGCCGCTACCCTCTATCTATATGCACTGGCCAGCGACAACACCCTGCTCGCCTTGCTGGCCAAACCCATCCCGGTGCTGGCCATGATCGCCTGGCTGCGCAGCGCACCCGCCTCACCCTATCGCACATGGATCTCGATTGGCCTGGCCTGCTCGGTACTCGGCGATATCCTGCTGGCCATCCCCGCCGACCTGTTCGTGTTCGGCCTGGTCGCATTCCTCTTTGCCCACCTGGCCTACCTGCGCGCCTATTGCGGCCAGACCTTGCGTCCCGCCCTAGCCCCACTCCTGCTCAGCACCCTCATCGGCATCACCCTGTTCAGCGTGCTCGCCAGACACGGCCTCGGCCCACTATTGATCCCGGTTGCCCTGTACGCGCTGGCCATCAGCGCCATGCTGTGGCGAGCCCTGGCCTGCGGCGGCATGGCTGCACTGGGTGCCGGCCTGTTCGTATTCTCCGACAGCCTGATAGGCATCGACCGCTTTGTCAGCCCGTTTGCCGCCGCACCGTACCTGATCATCCTCGCCTACTGGCTCGGCCAGTGGGCGATCGCTTCATCAGTCGGTCATCGCTCAATCGATAAAGTATTGACCCAGAGCGGTGCAAGCGGCGCCGGAAGCTGCTAGAACACGAGACGTTCGCATCTGCAAGTAGGAGGAATCGCCAGCTGAACTTTACAAGGCACAGAACAGCCCAATTAAAAGGCATCACTTCAAATGGTATTAATTATCATTACGAAAATTGTAATTCGTTACCAGGCGCAAGAAACATAATTAACAAAACCGCACGCAATGCCCGAATTCCAAGGCTTTCAGCCGGTTACATCAGGTTTTTGTTCTTAATCCTACGAATAAAAGTGCTACAGAAATTTTACTTGCACGGGGTTTACCCATAAAATCAGCGCGATTGATTCAGCTGCGACATTTGGTCACTGCACGTGCGACACCAAGTCGCCGCTCTACACTTATTTCAGACTGCAGAGCTGGGTCTCTGTATAAGGATTTCTAGCATGTCCGATTCGGCAGGACTCATCGCCCACAACTGGGGCTTTGCCATCTTCCTCCTGGGTGTCGTCGGCCTGTGCGCCTTCATGCTCGGCCTGTCCAGCCTGCTCGGTAGCAAGGCCTGGGGCCGCGCCAAGAACGAACCCTTCGAATCCGGCATGCTGCCCGTCGGCAGCGCCCGCCTGCGCCTGTCCGCCAAATTCTATCTGGTCGCGATGCTGTTCGTGATCTTCGATATCGAAGCCCTCTTTCTCTTTGCATGGTCTGTGTCCGTCCGCGAAAGCGGCTGGACCGGGTTCGTCGAAGCGCTCGTTTTCATAGCAATTCTGTTGGCAGGTCTTGTCTACCTTTGGCGCGTCGGGGCACTTGATTGGGCTCCCGAAGGTCGCCGCAAGCGGCAAGCGAAGCTGAAACAATGAGGCTTTGGCAATGCAATACAATCTCACCAGAATCGACCCGGATGCGCCCAACGAGCAGTACCCGGTAGGTGATCGGGAAACCGTCACCGACCAGCTGCTGGAAGACCAGGTCCACAAGAACATCTACATGGGGAAACTCGAAGATGTGCTGCGTGGCGCGGTCAACTGGGGTCGCAAGAACTCCCTCTGGCCGTACAACTTCGGCCTGTCCTGCTGCTACGTGGAAATGACCACGGCCTTCACGGCGCCCCACGACATCGCCCGCTTCGGCGCCGAAGTCATCCGGGCCTCGCCGCGTCAGGCCGACTTCATGGTCATCGCCGGTACCTGCTTCATCAAGATGGCGCCGATCATCCAGCGCCTGTACGAGCAGATGCTCGAGCCGAAATGGGTCATCTCCATGGGCTCGTGCGCCAACTCCGGTGGCATGTACGACATCTACTCGGTCGTTCAGGGGGTCGACAAGTTCCTCCCCGTGGACGTCTATGTGCCCGGCTGCCCGCCGCGCCCTGAGGCTTTCCTGCAAGGCTTGATGCTGCTGCAGGAGTCGATCGGCCAAGAACGACGCCCGCTTTCCTGGGTTGTTGGTGATCAAGGTATTTACCGTGCCGAGATGCCAGCCCAGAAAGACCTGCGTCGTGAGCAGCGCATTGCCGTAACCAACCTGCGCAGCCCCGACGAAGTCTGATCCAGCGACCTGCCGCCCGCTCCCCTGGAGCCGGCGGCCTGGCTTCATTCTTAACGTTGACCCAAAGCGACCGAGACCATGACAGCGGACAACGCTATTTATATTCCGCCCTACAAGGCTGACGACCAGGATGTGGTCGTCGAACTGCACAACCGTTTTGGCGCCGAAGCATTCGTCGCCCAGGAAACCCGCACCGGCATGCCCGTGCTGTGGGTCAAGCGCGCCCAGCTCAAAGAGGTGCTCAGCTTCCTGCGCGGTGTCGCCAAGCCCTACAGCATGCTGTACGACCTGCACGGCGTCGACGAGCGCCTGCGCACCCAGCGCCGTGGCCTGCCCGCCGCCGACTTCAGCGTGTTCTACCACTTGCTGTCGGTCGAGC
Source organism: Pseudomonas sp. CM27 (assembly GCF_013179515.1). GTDB lineage: Bacteria > Pseudomonadota > Gammaproteobacteria > Pseudomonadales > Pseudomonadaceae > Aquipseudomonas. The sequence continues at coordinate 2,981 of NZ_JABMCN010000074.1, read as the reverse complement.
GTAACAGCGACGTGATGATCAAGGTGTCGCTCAGCGAAGGCGACCTGAACCTGCCGACGGTTACCGGTATCTGGCCAAACGCCAACTGGTACGAGCGCGAAGTCTGGGACATGTTCGGCATCGACTTTGCCGGCCACCCGCACCTCAGCCGCATCATGATGCCGCCTACCTGGGAAGGTCACCCGCTGCGCAAGGACTACCCGGCCCGTGCGACCGAGTTCGACCCCTACAGCCTGACCCTGGCCAAGCAGCAGCTTGAAGAGGAATCGGCGCGTTTCAACCCGGAAGCCTGGGGCATGAAGCGTCAGGGCGCCAACGAGGACTACATGTTCCTCAACCTCGGCCCCAACCACCCTTCGGCGCATGGTGCGTTCCGTATCGTCCTGCAGCTGGACGGTGAAGAAATCGTCGACTGCGTACCGGACATCGGCTACCACCACCGTGGTGCCGAGAAAATGGCCGAGCGCCAGTCCTGGCACAGCTTCATCCCCTACACCGACCGCATCGACTACCTCGGCGGGGTGATGAACAACCTGCCGTACGTGCTTGCGGTCGAGAAGCTGGCGGGCATCAAGGTGCCGCAGAAGGTCGACGTGATTCGCATCATGCTCGCCGAGTTCTTCCGCATCACCAGCCACCTGCTGTTCCTGGGTACCTATATCCAGGACGTCGGCGCCATGACCCCGGTGTTCTTCACCTTCACCGACCGCCAGCGCGCCTACACCGTGATCGAAGCGATCACCGGTTTCCGCCTGCACCCGGCCTGGTACCGCATCGGTGGCGTCGCCCACGACCTGCCGCGCGGCTGGGAAAAACTGGTCAAGGACTTCGTCGACTGGCTGCCCAAGCGCCTCGACGAGTACACCAAGGCTGCCCTGCAGAACAGCATCCTCAAGGGCCGTACCGTCGGCGTCGCCGCGTACACCACCAAGGAAGCGCTGGAATGGGGCACCACCGGTGCCGGCCTGCGTTCCACCGGTTGCGACTTCGACCTGCGTAAAGCGCGCCCCTACTCCGGCTACGAAAACTTCGAGTTCGAAGTACCGCTGGCCCACAACGGCGATGCCTACGATCGCTGCATGGTCCGTGTCGAGGAGATGCGCCAGAGTATCCGCATCATCGACCAGTGCCTGCGCAACATGCCGGAAGGCCCGTACAAGGCGGACCACCCGCTGACCACGCCGCCACCGAAAGAGCGCACCCTGCAGCACATCGAGACCCTGATCACGCACTTCCTGCAAGTCTCGTGGGGCCCGGTCATGCCGGCCAACGAGTCGTTCCAGATGATCGAGGCGACCAAGGGCATCAACAGTTACTACCTGACGAGCGATGGCGGCACCATGAGCTACCGCACCCGGATCCGCACCCCGAGCTACCCGCACCTGCAGCAGATCCCTTCGGTGATCAAAGGCAGCATGGTCGCCGACCTCATTGCGTACCTGGGCAGTATCGACTTCGTTATGGCTGACGTGGACCGCTAAGCATGAACAGCACGCTTATCCAAACCGACCGTTTCGCCCTGAGCGAAACCGAGCGCTCGGCCATCGAGCACGAAATGCACCACTACGAGGACCCGCGCGCGGCGTCCATCGAAGCCCTGAAGATCGTCCAGAAGGAACGTGGCTGGGTGCCGGACGGGGCCATCCACGCCATCGGCGAGGTGCTGGGCATCCCGGCCAGCGACGTCGAGGGTGTGGCCACCTTCTACAGCCAGATCTTCCGCCAGCCGGTCGGCCGCCACATCATCCGTGTCTGCGACAGCATGGTCTGCTACATCGGCGGCCACGAGTCGGTGGTCAGCCAGATCCAGAGCGAACTGGGCATCGGCCTCGGCCAGACCACCGCCGACGGCCGCTTCACCCTGCTGCCAGTGTGCTGCCTGGGCAACTGCGACAAGGCCCCGGCGCTGATGATCGACGACGACACCTTTGGCGACGTGCAGCCTGCTGGCGTTACCAAACTGCTGGAGGGTTACGTATGACCATCACTTCCTTCGGCCCGGCCAACCGCATTGCGCGTTCGGCCGAAACCCACCCGCTGACCTGGCGCCTGCGTGACGACGGCGAGCCGGTATGGCTGGCCGAGTACCAGGCCAAGAACGGCTACGCTGCCGCGCGCAAGGCACTGGGCGAGATGTCGCAGGACGACATCGTGCAGACCGTCAAGGACTCCGGCCTCAAGGGCCGCGGCGGCGCGGGCTTCCCCACGGGCGTTAAGTGGGGCCTGATGCCCAAAGACGAATCCATGAACATCCGCTACCTGCTGTGCAACGCGGACGAAATGGAACCCAACACCTGGAAGGACCGCATGCTGATGGAGCAACAGCCCCATCTGCTGGTCGAGGGCATGCTGATCAGCGCCCGCGCCCTGAAGGCCTACCGCGGCTACATCTTCCTGCGTGGCGAATACACCACCGCGGCAAAAAACCTCAACCGCGCCATCGATGAAGCCAAGGCCGCCGGCCTGCTGGGCAAGAACATCCTGGGCAGTGGTTTCGATTTCGAGCTGTTCGTGCACACCGGTGCCGGCCGCTACATCTGCGGTGAAGAAACCGCGCTGATCAACTCGCTGGAAGGCCGCCGCGCCAACCCGCGCTCCAAGCCGCCCTTCCCTGCCGCCGTCGGCGTATGGGGCAAGCCGACGTGCGTGAACAACGTCGAAACCCTGTGCAACGTGCCTGCCATCGTCGCCAACGGCAACGACTGGTACAAGTCGCTGGCCCGTGAAGGCAGCGAAGACCACGGCACCAAGCTGATGGGCTTCTCGGGCAAGGTGAAGAACCCGGGCCTGTGGGAACTGCCATTCGGCGTTACCGCCCGCGAGCTGTTCGAGGACTATGCCGGCGGCATGCGCGACGGCTTCAAGCTCAAGTGCTGGCAGCCAGGCGGCGCCGGTACCGGTTTCCTGCTGCCCGAGCACCTCGACGCGCAAATGTATGCCGGCGGCATCGCCAAGGTGGGCACCCGCATGGGTACCGGCCT
>NZ_JABMCN010000073.1:19760-23186 GCF_013179515.1 Pseudomonas sp. CM27 | reverse complement strand
CACTGATTGGCTGGTCCAGTTCTTCGCGGATTTCGCGAGCGATGGCGTCACGACCCGGTTCACCGAATTCGATACCGCCACCCAGCGGGCGGCACAGCGTCTGGCCACTGGCCGGGTCATCGAAGACGTTGACCAGGATCTTGCCCTGGTGATGAAAGACACACAGTGCCAGCGAGCGGATGCGTGGTTCCAACAGCGGCTTGAGGAAGCTGCGCTCGTAGCTGAGGATGAAACGCTGCTCGGTTGCCATGGCTACTGCGGCGATGCACTGCGGGTCGGTTTCGGCCTGTTTGCGGTACTGCTCGTAGGCGGCGAGGCTGGGGAAGCTGAACAGGCAATAGGCGACGTTGTTGGCGCCTTCGGCGGGCAGGAAGTAGCCGTGATGCTTGCCGCCCATGCGCGTGACAAGGCCCATCCACAGCCGTGAATAGGCCTCGAAGGCGGGCAACTGGTAAGGGTCGACGAGGAATTTGACGTGGCAGGTGATCAACGGGCTCGTTCCTTCGAGGCGATACGGGGCGCACACCTTAGCCTGATTGCTCAACGTCGTCGACGCCAAGCTAGCCTTCCTTGCGCCAGATCAGCTTGCTGGTGTCATAGCCCTGTTTCTGGGCAATTGTCAGCAGTTGTTCGCGTACCTGATCGGTAATGGCGGGGGTACGCGAAAGCAGCCACAGGTATTCGCGGTTGGGGTGGCCGACCAGCGCCACGCGGTAGTCCTTGTCGTGGTACAGCACCCAGTATTCACCCTTGGTCAGGTCCGGCGCCAGGCGGCTGAACCAGTTGTCGAAGCGTACCCAGAGCTTGTCGGTCTTGCCGGGTTGCTGGGCTTCGGCGATGCCCTTGGCTTCGTTCCACTGGCCGTCTTTTTCCTTGCAGCGGTTGGTCACGTCGATGCGCCCGTCCTCGCGCAGGCCATAACGTGCCTCGGACTGCACGCAGTTGCGCTGGAAGAACATCGGCAGTCGGGCCAGTTCATACCAGGTGCCCTGGTAGCGTTGCAGGTCGACCTGCTCGGTGGTCGGTGGTGCCGGGTGATCGTTGCCGGCGCAGCCGAGCAGGGCCAGGGTCATGCAGGAAAGCAACAGCGTAGTGCGCAGCGCCATGGTTGACCTCCTTGGAGCGGATAGGGGCTTACCTGTGTTTCGATGCTGGCGCGGGGCAAAAGTTGTACGCAGTTACGTTTTGTCGAATGATCCGGTCTGCACCTGGCCTGCGCGCACGTAACGGGCGATGACCACGCCCTTGGGCGAAACCACGGAATGCTCCAGGGTGAAGGCTGCGGCCGCCGCGTCATGACCGAACAGGCGCTTGCCGTGGCCGAGCAGCAGCGGGTGGATCAGCAACTGCAGTTCATCGACCAGGCTTGCTGCCAGTAATTGCTGCACCAGCTCGGCGCTGCCTTGGGTCAGCAGGGCGGGGCCCTCCTGTTGTTTCAGCACACTCACCGCTGTGGTGATGTCCGTGCCCAGGGCTTGGCTATTGTGCCAGTCGAGGGTAGCGGGGTGGTGAGTGGCCACATGCTTGGCCACGCTGTTGAACAGATTGGCGATGGAAAAATCTTCCGAGTTGTCTTTTATCCTTGGCCAGTAGCCCGCGAAGATATCGTACGTGCGCCGGCCCAGCAGCAGTTCGAAGGGCTGGCTGAACAGGTTCTGCATGGCCTGGCCGAATACCTCATCGGCGTAGGGCACGATCCAGCCGCCGTAACTGAACCCGCCGCTGGTATCTTCCTGTGGGCCGCCGGGGGCCTGCATGACGCCGTCGAGGCTGATGAAGGCGGCTACGATGAGTTTGCGCATGGGGACTCTCCTGATGCCAGCCGGGGTGGCTGTGGGCATTGGGTAGTCGACTGGCGCAGGGCAGAATCGACAGCGGAAACCTGTGCCGGCCCTTTCGCGGGTGAAGCCCGCTCCCACAGGTACTGCACAGTTTTCGAAACCTGTGGCGATCCTGTCGGAGCGGGTTTGTTCGCGAAAGGGCCGGTACAGGTCTACATCACAACCAGTAGGTCACCGCCCACCACCCCAGCCCACCCATGACCACGGTATAGGGCAATGCCATCCACACCATCCGCCCATACGACAGCCGGATCAGCGGCGCAATCGCCGAGGTCAGCAGGAACAGGAACGCCGCCTGCCCATTTGGCGTGGCCACGCTGGGCAGGTTGGTGCCGGTGTTGATCGCCACCGCCAGGGTTTCGAAGTGCGCGCGGCTCATCCCGCCATTGAGGAACGCCTGTTTCACCTCGGTGATATAGATGGTGGCGACGAACACATTGTCACTGATCGCCGACAGCAAACCGTTGGCCAGGTACAGCATGCCCGGTTGCTGCTCGGCCGGCAGCGTCAGTACCCAGCTGATCAATGGGCTGAACAACTGCTGCTGATGAATCACCGCCACCACGGCGAAGAACACCACCAGCAATGAGGTGAACGGCATCGCGTCTTGGAACGCCCGGCCCAGGCGGTGTTCATCGGTGATTCCGGTAAACGCGGTAATCAGCACGATCACCATCAGGCCGATCAGGCCAACTTCCGCCACGTGCAACCCCAGGCACACGATCAGGATCAGCGCGGCCAGGCCTTGTACCCACAGTGCAATGCGTTGGGCCTGGGTGCGCGCGGCATCGTCTTGCGCCGCATAGGTCGCCAGCACCTGACGCACCGGTTCGGGCATCAGCGTGCCGTAACCGAACAGGCGCAGCTTCTCCAACAGCACGCAGGTCACCAGGCCGGCGGCGAGCACCGGCACCGACACCGGCGCTACCTTGAGGAAGAAGTCGGCGAAGTGCCAACCCATCTCATGGCCGATCAGCAGGTTCTGCGGCTCGCCCACCAGCGTGCAGACGCCGCCCAGGGCAGTACCGACGGCGCCGTGCATCAGCAGGCTGCGCAGGAAGGCGCGGAACTGGTCGAGGTCATCACGGTGCAGCTGCGCTACCTGCTGGTCGCTGTCCAGCGCAGTCTCTTCGCGTGGGTTGGCCCCGGAAGCAACGCGGTGATAAACCGCGTAGAAGCCGACAGCGGCACTGATGATGACGGCGGTCACCGTGAGTGCATCGAGAAACGCCGAGAGGAACGCCGACAACACGCAGAACAGCAATGCCAATACCGGTTTGGAGCGCACCCCCAGCAGGATGCGCGAGAACAGGAACAGCAGCAGCTCTTTCATGAAGTGGATGCCCGCCACCATGAACATCAGCAGCAGGAGGACCGGAAAGTTGTGCACCAGTTCGTCATACAGCGCCTGCGGCGTGGTCATTTCCAGCAGCAAGGCTTCGACCAGCAACAGGCCGCCCGGCATTAGCGGGTAGCACTTCAGGGCCATGCCCAAAGTAAAAATGAACTCGAGCACCAATGCCCAGCCAGCGGCAACCGGGCCAACGCTGACCAGCAGCAGTGGGTTGAGCAGCAGGAACAGGCT
>NZ_JABMCN010000073.1:0-19661 GCF_013179515.1 Pseudomonas sp. CM27 | reverse complement strand
CCCGGCATTAGCGGGTAGCACTTCAGGGCCATGCCCAAAGTAAAAATGAACTCGAGCACCAATGCCCAGCCAGCGGCAACCGGGCCAACGCTGACCAGCAGCAGTGGGTTGAGCAGCAGGAACAGGCAGATAACCGCCTTGTACCAAAGCGGCGACTGGCCCAGAAAACCATGGGCAAGGGCCCTGGGCAGGGAGCGGGTCATGAATATGTTTCCTTATGATTCGACAATGGCGCACGGTGCCGGATCGGTGGATACAAGGCAAGACATCTCTGTGAAACATATTCGCTTGCCATGTTGGTCAGTTGCTCAGGCTAGCTGGGTCTCGTATGAGTTTCGGCGACGCAAACCGGTTCTTGCCTTCTACAATGACAGACTGAAACTGTCGGAGAGTACTAAGATGTGTGTCCGCGCGCGACTTGCGTGTCTCAAGTTTGTTTGCGTTTACCGCGTTCTTCAGTATGGCGGCCTGCCTGTCTTTTTTGTTTAGAGGGCTTGCTGATTTTAGTTCGTCTCTCTGGATATTAACTGTCATGTTTTTTTCTAGCTTGCTTGAAAAGGTGCTTGTATCAATCAGGTGGTTTTCCAAGTGTTTGAATTCACGTTTGCTGAAGGTGTTATCCTTCGATAATGGTGATGTAAGGTCGGTCGCATTGGGCCTGTCGAGCTTTTCCAGCTTACGTTTCAATGTGCCTGCGTTATACTTTCCAGAAAGGTGGTTGTATATCCTCTTGATATAGTGGCCTGAAGGGTCCGTATGATTTATGGGGTCACCCTGGCAGTATGCATAAGCGTTTAACCCGCCCTCGTAGAAAGGGCTGAGCGTATCTGGACCCATAAAGCGCGCCAGTGACGGCAAGTAGTGTCGATAACCCTTGCCCAAAACATACAGTCCGAGGGTGTTGCGGTATTCGCCGCTGAAGCCGAGTTCGGAAAGAAGTAAGGCGCTATATCCATAGGGAGTAAATGCTAGCCATTCAAAGGCGTTATAAATTGATTTTGTCACTGTAGTGGTCCTGTGCGGTGGGGGTATTGCCAGTATCTGCCGCATCGTTTAGGACAGCTACTGGCACAAATGTCAGGTGGGGGCGCTGTGGTCCTGCTTTTGGCGCAAGAAGCGTCACTGTAGTGGGTTATAGTCCGGCGCTATGAATCCTTCAGCCCCAGGAGTGCCGCCCGTGACCGAATACAGCGCATTCAAGGTCGAACTGACCGACAACATCGCCCACGTCCAGATCAACCGCCCGGAGAAGGTCAACGCGATGAACGCGGCCTTCTGGGAAGAGATCATCGAAATTTTCCAGTGGGTGGACGACACCGACGCCGTGCGCGTGGTGGTGATCAGTGGTGCTGGCAAGCATTTTTCCGCCGGTATCGACCTGATGATGCTGGCCTCGCTGGCCGGGCAGATGGGCAAGGACGTAGGGCGCAATGCACGCTTCCTGCGCAAGACCATCCAGCGCCTGCAGGCGTCGTTCACGGCCGTGGACAAATGCCGCAAGCCGGTACTGGCGGCGGTGCAGGGCTACTGCATCGGCGGCGCCATCGACCTGGTCTCGGCCTGCGACATGCGCTACTGCAGCCGTGATGCGCAGTTCTCGATCAAGGAAATCGACATGGGCATGGCTGCAGATGTCGGCACACTGCAACGTTTGCCACGTATCATCGGTGACGGCATGATGCGTGAGCTGGCTTTCACCGGGCGCAGCGTCGAGGCCGACGAGGCGCTGCGCATAGGCCTGGTCAACCGGGTCTATGATGATCAGGCCGCATTGCTCGACGGGGTCTTTGCCATCGCCCGCGAGATTGCCGCAAAATCACCGATCGCCGTGGCCGGCACCAAGGAAATGCTCAGCTACATGCGCGACCACCGCATCGACGATGGCCTGGACTACGTCGCTACCTGGAACGCCGCGATGCTGCAGTCCGAAGACCTGCGCGTGGCCGTGGCGGCACACATGAGCAAACAGAAACCGACGTTCGCCGACTGATCGGGCCGGGGGACGCGCAGTCAAGGAACCCCCCGACATGTCAGCACGCTGGACTACCGCAGTACTCGACCCGCAGATTACCGGGGGGCTGGCCGTGGCCCGCAGCCCGGAAGGGTTTTTGCTGGACGACAACGGCGCGCTGTTCCCCCGTGAATGGCTCAAGCGCCAGGACCTTGACGTGCTGTGCGAGCACGGTATCGGCCACTTCGACGGCCAGCCGCTGTTCCTGCTGGAACTGCGCAGTGCCACCCAGGTACCGGGCTGCAGCTGGCGCGGCCTGCGCGCGTTCATGCTGGAAGGCGACTTCGACATCTACAAAGTGCTGGGCTATGCCGCACAGATCGGCACCTGGGCCCGCGAGCACCGCTTCTGCGGCAGCTGTGGCCAGGCGATGACGCAAATCCGTTGGGAGCGGGCGATGTACTGCAAGCCCTGTGACCTGCGCAGCTACCCGCGCATCTCGCCGAGCATGATCGTACTGGTCACCCGTGGCGACCAGATTCTGCTGGCGCGTTCGCCGCGTTTCGTCACCGGGGTATACAGCACCCTGGCCGGCTTTGCCGAACCGGGCGAGTCGGCCGAGGACTGCCTGGTGCGTGAAGTGCGGGAAGAAGTGGCGGTGGAGGTGCAGAACATCCAGTACGTCGGCAGCCAATGCTGGCCGTTCCCGCACTCGATGATGCTGGGTTTCCATGCCGAGTACGCGGGCGGCGACATTGTCATGCAGCCGGACGAAATCGAGGACGCCCAGTGGTTCAGCGTCCACGACCTGCCGCCGTTGCCGGCCGGGCGCTCGATTGCCCGATACCTCATTGACCTCTATGTCGCTCGCCGCTTAGGCCTGCCCGAACCAGTGCTGCCACGCTAGGCGCACGGTCAGCCCCAGCACCACGGTGATGAACACCGGGCGGATGAACTTGCTGCCGCCGCTGATCGCCGTGCGTGCGCCGAAGAAGGCGCCGACCATCACCGACAGGCCCATGCACAGGCCAACCACGTAATCGACTTGCCCGGAAATGATGAACACCGTCAGCGCCGCGATGTTGCTGACGAAGTTCATGCTGCGTGCCACACCGCTGGCCCGCACCAGATCGATGGGGTACAGCAGCAAGGTGCTGACCGTCCAGAACGCCCCGGTACCCGGACCGGCCACGCCGTCGTAGAAGCCCAGGGTGAAGCCCTGCGGCATTTGCCACTTTTTCTTGATGGGTGCATCGGCATCCAGCGGTGCCTTGGGCGTGCCGCCAAACAGCAGGTAGATGCCACAGGCGAAGACGATCACCGGTAGCATCTTGTTCAGCCATTCGGCTGGCATGTAGTGGGCTACTACAGCGCCGATCAGTGCGCCGACCAGGGTGGCGAACAGCGCCGGGCGCCATTGCGCCGGGTGGAAGAGTTTGCGTTTGTAGTAGGTGAAACCGGCAGTGGCCGAGCCGAAGGTGGAACTTAGCTTGTTGGTGCCCAGTACCAGGTGCGGCGGCATGCCGGCGGTGAGCAGCGCCGGGGTGGTGAGCAGGCCGCCGCCACCGGCGATGGCATCGATGAAACCGGCGACGAAGGCGACCAGGGCCAGGATCAGGAGGGTTAGGGGTTCTACGGTGAGTTCGAAGGGCATGGGAGGCTTTCAAGCTGAAGGGCAGGCTGCGGCAAATGACCGCGAGGAGTGGTGCAATGATAATACGGAGTGCCTGAGCTTGTAAGTCGTCGATGTCTGCAGTCGATCCAAGACCAGCCTCACACCGCCATACTCGTTGTAGAACCAGTTGAAATATTAAGACTGATTTCTAATCTCAATGGCTGCTAATTGGGCGGAATGCAAATCTCTTTCAAATTCTTCAAGTCTAGCTAATATTTTTCAATTCTTCTCTGTTTGTCGTGGTACTTCAATGCATCTTCTGAATCCATGGAAGCTGCCAAGGGGAAGTCGCCACTGTCCGATGTAGGCCGTCTGCTTGCTCTCTCGTAGAGCGCTGTCTGGACGTCGATGCCGTAATCCCCGCGCTGGAGTTCCTCAATGTGCGTTGCTTCATATGCTCTACTGGACTTTTCAAGTTTATAAATTCTGTAGATTGCTTTGTAATGTTTTTTGCGAGCGCTGTCGGCCTCCAGGATATCCCCGTATTGCTTCTTCAAGTTAGGGTCTTCATTGAGGGCCCTTGTGGCCTTGGTGCGATAGTAGGCCTTGGTTCTAAATATCGGGACATGCCCTGAGGGGTCGTAAGAGTTTATCGGGTCGCCTATGCAATAGGCGTATGCATTACGTATGTTTTCGCCAAATGGGCTGAAAGCTGTCAGGGGACAAGAAGCGTGCCAGCGCCGGGCTGAATATTCGGTATCCATTGCCAAGGGGATAGCCGTTTATTAGAGCGTCCAGGCGCTGGCCTGCAAAGCCAAGCGTGCAGGCCGAAGTGAGTGCCGAATTGTGGTATCCGTAGGACGTGTAAGCGAATCTGTTTGTGGTCCGCGACATGATCAGCCTGTAGTCTCGAGCAGTGGGCGTATCCTCAAGCAGACTCCGCTAACCCACAACTGGCAGAACTGCCAGGAGCAGCGCGGCCGGTCGCTGGCAAACCAAGGCTCCAAGCAACCGGCTCAAATAATGCTCAGTTTCTGATAAACGCCAGCAAATCCGCATTGATCACATCAGCATGAGTAGTCGGCATGCCGTGCGGGTAGCCCTTGTAGGTTTTCAACGTGCCATTGGGCAACAGTTTTGCCGACAGCGGTCCGGAATTTTCATAGGGCACGATCTGGTCATCGTCGCCATGCATGACCAGTACGGGCTGCTGGATGCCCTTCAGGTCCTCGGTGAAGTCGGTCTGGGAAAACGCCACGATGCCATCGTAATGGGCCTTGGCGCTGCCGATCATGCCCTGGCGCCACCAGTTGCCGATGATGCCGTCGCTGGCTTCGACACCGGGGCGGTTATAGCCGTAGAACGGCCCGGCCGGCACATCCCGGTAAAACTGCGCACGGTTGCTTGCTACCTGCTCCTGGAATCCGTCGAACACCGACTTGGGCAGGCCGCCGGGGTTGCCGGGTGTTTGCACCATCAGCGGGGGGACGGCGGCAATCAGTACCGCCTTAGCCACCTTGTCGCCAGGATGGCGGGCCATGTAGCGCACCACTTCGCCGCCACCGGTCGAGTGGCCGACATGCACGGCGCCCTGGATGCCCAACTCCTCGACCACGGCCGCCACGTCGTCGGCGTAGTGGTCCATGTCGTGCCCGTCCCATACCTGGCTAGAGCGGCCATGGCCACGGCGGTCGTGTGCGACTACGCGGTAACCCTTGGCGAGGAAGAACAGCATCTGCGCGTCCCAGTCGTCGGCGCTCAGCGGCCAGCCGTGGTGGAAGTGGATGACCGGCGCGTCGCGCGGGCCCCAGTCCTTGTAGAAGATCTGTACGGCGTCCTTCGTGGTTACATAGCTCATGGTCGTATCTCCTGGATGCAGGGAGCGAAGGGAGCTATTGAGAATAGGAGGGATTTTGCTGGGTATCGGGGAGTTGTCGATCAGACGCGGTCGCGCATCCGGTACCAGGCTTTGGCGGCGGCTTCCAGCGGAGCCGCCAGCAGGTCGCCGCCGGGGAAGCGGCCATTGTCGATGCCTTGGTACAGCCTCAGCAGGTCGTCGTCACCCAGAATGGCATCGCTGACCGCGCGCGCCGCGGCCAGGGTAGGCAGTACGCCGTGGCCGGAGAAGCCCTGCAACCAGTAGCGCTGGCCCGCGCAGCCGACATCTGGCGTGCGCTGGATGCTGCAATCGATATGGCCGCCCCAGGCATAGTCGATGGCCACCCCGGCCAGTTGCGGGAACACCCGCTCAAGGTAAGGGCGGGTGGCGTTGGCGACATCCTTCGGAATGCCGCCCAGGTAGGTGCAGCCACCCCCAAACAGCAAGCGATTGTCCGGGGTGAGGCGGAAGTAATCGGGCACGAACTGGTTGTCGATCACGCAGCTGTTGCGCGGCAGAAGCGAGCGGGCGAAGTCGGGGTTCAGTGGTGCGGTGGCCACCTGGTATGAACCGACCGGCAACAGCCGGCGAGACAAGCTGCGGTCCAGGCGGTCGATGTAGGCGTTGCAGGCCAGCACCAATACCTGGCTGCGTACGTCGCCGTGATCGGTGCGGGCAACATAGCCGTCGCCGGCCTGCTGGTAGCTGAGCACCTGGCTCTGTTCGTAGATGCGCCCGCCAGCGGCTTCAAGGGTGCCGGCCAGCCCTTGGGCCAGTTTCAGCGGATTAAGGTGCGCGCCTTTCGCGTCGTATAGCGCCGCCTGATAGCGCGGGCTGTCGATCCATTGCGGCAGCTCGTCGCGGCCGATCAGGCGCAGGGCGTCGTAACCCCATTTGCGTTCAGCATCGTGCAGGGCTTCTTCAAGCAGTTTCACCCGCCGCGGCAGCACGGCGGTCCACAGGCTGCCCAGCCGGTAATCGATATCGAAACCATGCCTCCCGGGCAGCTCGCGCAGCTCCTCGGCGGCCCAGCACATGCTCGCCCACAGGCGCTGGGTTCGTTCGAGGCCCAGGGCCTTCTCCAGCGGGGGCATGTCGCACGACCAACCCAGCAGGGCCTGGCCACCGTTGCGGCCGGACGCGGCCCAGGCCACGCGGCTGGCCTCGAGCAGTGTCACGCGCTTGCCGGCCTGGGTCAGGCGCAAGGCCGTGTGCAGCCCGCTGAAGCCAGCGCCGATGATCAGCACGTCGGTGTCGTGGGTGCCTTGCAGGGTGGGGCGCAGGGGGATGCTGGCGGGGTAGGTCTGGGCGTAGTAGCTGGCTATATGCTGGGCAGACTGCTTGAACATGCAATGGCCTCATGAAAATTATTGTGGTTATTTTCATGAAAACTTAGCAGGTAAATTTCATGATGCCAATGGGGTGGGCAAGGTTTGTGGTTTGCCTGGATGTTATGTAATGCCTGATCTGGCCCTATCGCCGGGAAGCCAGCTCCCACAAGATCGCCACAGTTCTCGAATTATGTGCAGGGCCTGTGGGAGCTGGCTTGCCGGCGAGAGGGGGCGACAGTGCAACCGCCTCAGGTTGCCGCCTTTTTCCGAGGTTGACGCGGCTTGCTCGCAGTCTTCGCGCCTGTCGTCTTACCTTTCCCGCCGCTACGGCGCTTTTTTTTCCACGGCGGCGCAGCCCCCGCCGCCGGCCCGCTGATGATCATGCGCATGCCGCTGCAGCGCTCCACCAGTTTGCCCATCCACGCCGACTGCCGGGCTACGAACTCTTCCAGGCTCATCTCGCCGCTCTGCACCATGTCCAGCGCCTGCTCCCAAACTGCGGTGGTGCCCGGGTCGGCAATGGCGCGGGGTACGGCATCGATCAGGCTGAAGGCTGCGGGTGTGGCCGCCAGTGCCTTGCCGTTCTTGACCAGGTAACCGCGGTCGAGCAGGCCCTGGATGATGCTGGCACGGGTGGCCTCGGTGCCGATGCCGGTAGTTTCCTTGAGCTTCTGCTTCAGCCGTGGATCGTCCACCAACTTGGCCACGTTCTTCATGGCCTTGATCAGGTCACCTTCGGTAAACGGCTTGGGTGGCTGGGTCCACAGGTCCTTCAGTTGCAGGCCCTGCACGCTGCAGTCCTGGCCTTCGCGCAGCGTTGGCAGCACCTGCGCAGGCGGTGCTTCGCGGCCCTTGGCCGGGGTCAGCGCTTCAGGCAGCGCACGGCGCCAGCCCGGTTCGACGATCTGCTTGCCCACCGCGCGCAGGGCATGGCCGGCGCAGTCGAAGTCGGCCTGGGTGCGGTCGTACTCATGGTTGGGCAGGAACTGCGCCAGGTAACGGGCGCGTATCAGGGTGTACACCGCCTTGTGCTTGGCCGGCAGGCGCGACGGGTCGCTGGCGGCGGCGGTGGGGATGATGCCGTGGTGGGCGCTGACCTTGGCGTCGTTCCACGCCCGCGAACGGCGCTGCGGCTCCAGGTGGGGCTGTAGTGGTGCCAGGCTGGCATCGGCCCGTTGCAGCGCGGCAAGAATGGCCGGTGCTTCGGCGTGCTGGCTCTGGGGCAGGTAGCCGCAGTCGCTGCGCGGGTAGGTGATCAGTTTGTGGGTTTCGTACAGGGCCTGGGCGATGTCGAGGGTTTCCTGGGCGCCAAGGCCGAACTTTTTCGAGCACAGCTCCTGCAGGGTGCCCAGGTCGAAGGGCAGCGGTGCGGCTTCGCGCACGCGCTCGGTGGCCACTTTTACCGCCCGGGCCGTGCCGGCATTGCCGATGTCTGCAGCGGCCTGTTGTGCCAGACCCTGCTTCAGGCAGCGGCCCTGATCGTCGCAAGCATCCTCAGGAGCACGCCATTGGGCGTTGAACCGCTGGCCAGCGTGTTCGAGTTGAACATCGATGGCCCAGAACGGCACCGGCACGAAATCGGCGATGCTGCGGTCGCGGTCGACCACCAGGCGCAAGGTGGGTGTTTGCACCCGGCCCACCGGCAGTACGCCCTGGTAGCCGGATTGCCGGCCCAGCAAGGTGAACAGGCGGCTCATGTTCATGCCGATCAGCCAGTCGGCCCGCGAGCGGCCCAGCGCCGAATGGTACAGGTTGAAGGTTTCGTGACCTGGCAGCAGGCGGGCCAGGGCCTTGCGGATGGACGCGTCGTCCAGTGCCGACAGCCACAGGCGTTGCACCGGGCCACGGTAGCGGCAATGCTCGACCAGCTCGCGGGCGATCATCTCGCCTTCGCGGTCGGCGTCGGTGGCAATCACCAGCTCCCGTGCTTCGCCGAGCAGGCGCTTGACCGCCTTGAACTGGCTGGCGGTCTTGGGCTTGACCAGCATCTTCCACGTGTCCGGGATGATGGGCAGGTCGGCCAGGTTCCAGCGCTTGTAGCGTTCGTCGTAGCTGTCGGGCGGGGCGGTTTCCAGCAGGTGGCCGATGCACCAGGTGACGCAGACGTCGGTACCTTGCCAACAGCCGTCGCCCTTGCGGGTGGCGCCGAGCACTTTGGCGATGTCTTTTGCCTGGGAGGGTTTTTCGCAGAGGAACAGGCGCATGGCCGGGAACGCTTCATCGGGGGTGATGGGCACTAGGATGCGCAAGCGGGGGCGCGGAGGCAAGTTTTATCTGGATGGATGTACAGGTTTTGTCAGCAGGAATGTCTGTCGCGTGTGCCGGCCCTTTCGCGGGTGAACCCGCTCCCACAGGGACCGCACAGCATTTGGGGGCTGTGGGGTACCTGTGGGAGCGGGTTTACCCGCGAAGAGGCCAGTACAGGTTATGGATCAGACGCGTGAGTCGCGCACCATGTCCACATGCGGGATGCCGGCTTCGAGGAATTCCTCGCTGACCACGCGAAAGCCCAGGCGCTCGTAGAACGGCGTGGCGTGCACCTGTGCACTGAGCGTCTGCTGCTTCAGGTCGCGGTTCTGCGCTTCGGCGATTACCGCGTTCATCAGTGCATCACCCACCTTCAGCCCGCGCCAGTCCTTCAGCACTGAAATGCGGCCGATGGTGCCGTCCGCCAGCAGGCGGGCAGTACCGATCGGGTAGTCGCCTTCCAGGGCCAGGAAGTGCAGTGCGTCGTTGTCTTCCGAGTCGAACTCCAGCTCTGGCGGGATGTGCTGTTCGGCGACGAACACCGCTTCACGAATGCGACGGATATCGGCATTGTCCTTGTGCCAATCGGCAAGGCGCACATGAATCTTATTCATCGGCGAATCCCAGACTTCCTTGTTTGACCAGTTGCTGTACCAGCATAAGGCCATCTTCGTCTTCCAGCCACTCTGCCAGGTTTTCGATGTGCAGCGCATCGGCCGCGCACACCAGCTTCAGCAGCTCGCGCAGTTTACCTGGCAGCGGGCAGCTGCGGCCGCTGGCGAACAGCATCAGATCGTCGTTGAGCTCGGACCAGGCCATGCGCGCGCTTGGGTTGCGGATCAGGATGGCGCCATCCTCGAGGGCTTTGACCAGCTCTTCTTCGCTCAGCTCTTCGCCTGCAACCTGCTCCGGGTAACGCGGCTCGGTCATGAACTGGCCGAACCAGGTCAGCAGCAGGTCCTTGTCGCCCATGTGCTTGTCGAGCAGCGCCTTCAGACGGTCGAGGGCGTCGTGCTGGATCTGGTGCGGGTCGGCGACCGGCTGGGCGTCGGCGTCGCTGTAGCGCTCTTCGTCAGGCAGGAACTGGCCGAGGAAGTCGGTGAAGTGGGTCAGCACTTCGGCGGCGCTTGGGGCACGGAAGCCAACCGAGTAGGTCAGGCAGTCGTCCACGGCCACGCCGTAGTGGGCCAGGCGCGGCGGCAGGTACAGCATGTCCCCGGGCTCCAGGGTCCACTCGCCGCTCTGTTCGAAGTCGGCGAGGATACGCAGGTCGGCGTGTTCCAGCAGCGGGCTGTCGCTGCTGCACATCTGGCCGATCTTCCAGTTGCGCTGGCCGTGGCCCTGCAGCAGGAACACGTCGTAGTTGTCGAAGTGCGGGCCGACGCTGCCGCCAGGGGTGGCGAAACTGATCATCACATCGTCGATGCGCCAGCTGGGCAGGAAGCGGAAGTTTTCCAGCAGCTCGGCGACTTCCGGGACGAACTGGTCGACGGCCTGCACCAGCAGGGTCCAGTCCTTTTCCGGCAGCTCGGCGAAGGTTTCTTCGCTGAACGGGCCGCGGCGCAGCTCCCACGGGTGTGCGCCATGTTCGAGCACGATGCGCGACTCGACTTCTTCTTCCAGGGCCAGGCCGGCCAGTTCGTCGGGGTCGATCGGGCTGATGAAGTCCGGGAAGGCCTGGCGCACCAGCAGCGGCTTCTTCTGCCAGTAGTCGCGCATGAATTCGCGGGCCGAGATGCCGCCGAGCAGCTGCAGTGGAGTATCAGGATTCATGTTCAACCTATTGAAAAAACGTAATTTTCGTCCGGGAATAAAAACGCCCGGCCAGGCCGGGCGTTGCACGCGACGGTCGGCTTAGATGCGCTTGGCCTGGGCTGCCGCGTTACCGATGTAGGTAGCGGGGGTCAGCTGCTTGAGCTCGGCCTTGGCTTCGGCTGGCATGTCCAGGCCATCGATGAAGGTCAGCAGCGCTTCAGGGGTGATGCCCTTGCCACGGGTCAGCTCCTTGAGCTTCTCGTAGGGGTTCTCGATGTTGAAGCGGCGCATTACGGTCTGGATCGGCTCGGCCAGCACTTCCCAGCAGGCGTCCAGGTCAGCAGCGATGCGGGCGTGGTTGACTTCCAGCTTGCCGATGCCTTTCAGGCTGGCTTCATAGGCGATGATGCTGTGGGCAAAGCCCACGCCCAGGTTGCGCAGCACGGTGGAGTCGGTGAGGTCGCGCTGCCAGCGCGAGATTGGCAGCTTGCTGGCCAGGTGCTGGAACAGCGCGTTGGCGATACCCAGGTTGCCTTCGGAGTTTTCGAAGTCGATCGGGTTGACCTTGTGCGGCATGGTCGACGAGCCGATTTCGCCCGCGACGGTCTTCTGCTTGAAGTAGCCCAGCGAGATGTAGCCCCACACGTCACGGTCGAAATCGATCAGGATGGTGTTGAAGCGGGCGATGGCGTCGAACAGCTCGGCGATGTAGTCGTGCGGCTCGATCTGGGTGGTGTACGGGTTGAACTGCAGGCCCAGTTCGTCTTCGATGAAGGCGCGGGCGTTTTCTTCCCAGTCGATCTGCGAGTAGGCGGAGAGGTGGGCGTTGTAGTTGCCCACGGCGCCATTGATCTTGCCCAGCAGCGGCACGGCGGCGGCCTGGGCGATCTGGCGCTCCAGGCGGTACACGACGTTGGCCAGCTCTTTACCCAGGGTGGTCGGCGAAGCCGGCTGGCCGTGGGTGCGCGACAGCATTGGCACATCGGCGTGGGCGTGGGCCAGGGCGCGGATGGCGTCGGCGATCTGGCGCATCAGCGGCAGCAGCACGTCGTCACGGCCGGCGCGCAGCATCAGGGCGTGGGACAGGTTGTTGATGTCCTCGCTGGTGCAGGCAAAATGGATGAACTCGCTGACGTTGGCCAGCTCTGGCAGCTTGGCAGCCTGCTCCTTGAGCAGGTATTCGATTGCCTTGACGTCGTGGTTGGTGGTGCGCTCGATTTCCTTGACACGCTCGGCGTGTTCCAGCTTGAAATCGCTAGCCAGGCTGTCCAGCAGGGCGTTGGCTTCGGCGGAAAACGCCGGCACTTCGCCGATCTGCGGGTGGGCGGCCAGGCGCTGCAGCCAGCGCACTTCGACCAGGGCGCGGAAACGGATCAGGCCGAATTCGCTGAAAATGGGGCGCAAGGCCTGGGTTTTGCCGGCATAACGGCCGTCTACAGGGGAAACCGCAGTGAGCGAAGAAAGCTGCATGGGGTGTTCTCGGACAGTCAGGCTTTTGGAAGGGCGCATATCATACATGAAATTTGCGCCCGAGTCGGGTGGCTGACCAAAGGTCTGGCCATGGATCAGGTGCGGCTTTGTGCATTGCCTGTTCTGGCCTCATCGCCGGCAAGCCAGCTCCCACAGGTTACTGCGCAGGCCTTGAGCACAGTGCAAACCCTGTGGGAGCTGGCTTGCCGGCGATGAGGCCGGAACTGTCAACCCCCAGTCAGGAGGGGCTGCGCATCATGTCGTACAGTTCGTTGAGCAGCTTGCGCCGGCTGAACACCAGTTGCCAGCGATGGCCGCCCAGCTGGCGCCACAGGCGCGCGGCGCGGATACCGGCCAGCAGCAGGGCGCGGATTTTCGAGGCGTTGTTGGGCTGTTGCAGGAAACGCATGTCGCCATGCACCTGGATGCGCTGGCGCAAGGTGCTGAGGGTGTCCTGGTACAAGGCTCCGCTGGAAGCGATGACGTTTTCGTGAACCAGGCCAAAATGCTCGGCCTGGGACTGGATTTGCGGCAGGCGGTTGCCGATGGTGTCGAGCAGGTCGCCACGCTTGTTCAGCTGGCGCTCCAGGCCCAGCATCGACAGCGCATAGCGCAGTGGTTCGCGTTGCAGGCTGTTGGGGTCGCGCTCCAGGGCGCCGACCAGGGCGCGGTAGCCGTCGCGCAGGTTCAGGTCGTCACCGCCGAACACCTCCAGGGTGTCCTTGGGGTCACGCACCAGCAGGCTGCCCAGCATGCAGCCGATGTTGGCCTCGCTCGCCTGGCCGGTGCGGGCGATGCGGTCGACCAGCACGGCGGCCTGGAATACGCCACCCAACGCAATCAGCTGCTCCTGCAGGTTGCTCATGCGTGCGGGCTCCATGGTTCGGCGGTTTCGATGACGCCGCCGCCCAGGCACACCTCGCCATCGTAGAACACCACCGACTGGCCTGGGGTAACGGCGCGCTGCGGCTCGACGAACACGGCGCGGTAGCCGCTGGCGGTGCGCTCCAGCGTGCACTGCTGGTCGCTCTGGCGATAGCGCACCTTGGCCGTGAGCTGGCGCGGGCTGCCTAGGTCGATCGGGTTGACCCAGAAAATGTCCGAAGCGAGCAGGGCGCGGGAGAACAGCCAAGGGTGTTCGTTGCCCTGGCCGACCACCAGCACGTTGCGCTCCAGGTCCTTGTGCAGCACGTACCACGGCTCGTCGCCAGCGTCCTTCAGGCCACCGATGCCCAGGCCCTGACGCTGGCCGATGGTGTGGTACATCAAGCCATGGTGGCGGCCGATCACTTCACCGTCGGTGGTCTGGATTTCACCCGGCTGCGCCGGCAGGTACTGCTTGAGGAAGTCGCTGAAGCGGCGTTCGCCAATGAAGCAGATACCGGTGGAATCCTTCTTCTTGGCAGTGGCCAGGCCGTGTTTTTCGGCAATGGCGCGCACTTCGGGCTTTTCCAGCTCGCCGACCGGGAACAGCGTGCGGGCGATTTCCGTGCCACCGACGGCATGCAGGAAATAGCTCTGGTCCTTGTTCGGGTCCAGGCCCTTGAGCAGTTCGGTGAGGTCACCGGTGTCGCGGCGGCGTACGTAGTGGCCGGTGGCGATCAGGTCGGCACCCAGCGACAGGGCGTAGTCGAGAAACGCCTTGAACTTGATTTCGCGGTTGCAGAGGATGTCCGGGTTGGGCGTGCGGCCGGCCTTGTACTCTTCAAGGAAGTGCTCGAACACGTGGTCCCAGTACTCGGCGGCGAAGTTGGCGGTGTGCAGCTTGATGCCGATGCGGTCGCACACGGCCTGGGCGTCGGCCAGGTCTTCACGGGCGGTGCAGTATTCGGTGCCGTCGTCTTCTTCCCAGTTCTTCATGAACAGCCCTTCCACCTGGTAGCCCTGTTCCATGAGCAGAAGGGCGGAGACGGAAGAGTCCACGCCGCCGGACATGCCGACGATGACGCGGGTCTTGGCGGGGTCTTTGAGTGCTGGGCTGGTCATGGGTACCGGTGTGTATCAAAGGGGAAAAACGCCGATTCTATCAAACCCGCAGCGCGGCGTCAGTCGCGTAGCAGGTCCAGGCTGTGCAATGGGCCGTTGAGGTAGTCGTCGAGGCAGCGTGGTACCAGCTCGCTGCGCCAGCGGGCGGGGTCGGCCAGCAGTTCGTCACGGGTCAGCCACACGGCGCGGACGATGTCGCTGTCCAGGGCCAGGTCCTGGTGGTGGCGCACGGGGCGGGCGGCGAAGCAGATGCGCTGGTAGGTGACGCCATTGCTGGGGGCGGTGTAGAGGTAGATGCCGACCAGGCCGATGAGCTCGACTTCCCAGGCGGTTTCTTCGAGGGTTTCGCGCAGGGCGGCCTGGGGCAGGGTCTCAAAGGGCTCCAGGTGGCCGGCGGGTTGGTTGAAGACGTGTTGGCCCGCTTTGAATTCTTCGACGAAGAGGAACCTGCCTTCGTGTTCGACGATGGTGGCGACGGTGATGTGGGGTTGCCAGGTCATTGATAGCTCCGTAACGGCCTGATCGGACCCTGTGGGAGCGGGTTTCAGGTTGGCCGCTAGATATCATTTATCCAGAAAGCACAAACCCCGGTGCGTGGCCGGGGTTTGCGGGTTTACTTCAAGCGAACCTTACAGGGCAGCAATGGCGCTGTTCAGGGTCTGGCTTGGGCGCATCACCTTGGCGGTCAGCTCGGCATCCGGGGCGTAGTAGCCACCGATGTCGACCGGCTTGCCCTGGACAGCGTTGAGCTCGGCGACGATGGTCTCCTCGTTCTCGCTCAGGGTCTTGGCCAGTGGCGCGAAGCGTGCCTGCAGGGCAGCGTCGTCGCTCTGTGCAGCCAGGGCCTGGGCCCAGTACAGGGTCAGGTAGAAGTGGCTGCCGCGGTTGTCGATACCACCGACTTTGCGCGAAGGCGACTTGTTGGTGTCCAGGAACTTGCCGGTTGCCTGGTCCAGGGTGTCGGCCAGCACTTTGGCGCGCGGGTTGTCGTAGGTGTTGCCCAGGTGCTCCAGGGAAGCGGCCAGGGCCAGGAATTCACCCAGCGAGTCCCAGCGCAGGAAGTTCTCTTCCACCAGCTGCTGTACGTGCTTCGGTGCCGAACCGCCGGCGCCGGTTTCGAACAGGCCACCGCCGTTCATCAGCGGCACGATCGACAGCATCTTGGCGCTGGTGCCCAGTTCCATGATCGGGAACAGGTCGGTCAGGTAGTCGCGCAGCACGTTGCCGGTCACCGAGATGGTGTCCTTGCCTTCGCGGATGCGGGCCAGGGAGAACTTGATGGCTTCAACCGGAGGCAGTACGCGGATGTCTAGGCCAGCGGTGTCGTGATCCTTCAGGTACTTTTGTACCTTCTCGATCATCACGCCGTCGTGGGCGCGGGCCGGGTCCAGCCAGAACACCGCAGGGGTGCTGCTCAGGCGGGCGCGGTTGACGGCCAGCTTGACCCAGTCCTGGATCGGCGCGTCCTTGGTCTGGCACATGCGGAAGATGTCACCGGCTTCGACGTGCTGCTCCAGCACCACCTTGCCCTTGCCATCGACCACGCGCACGACGCCGTCGGCCTTGATCTGGAAGGTCTTGTCGTGGGAACCGTACTCTTCGGCCTTTTGCGCCATCAGGCCAACGTTCGGCACGCTGCCCATGGTGGTCGGGTCGAATGCGCCGTTGGCCTTGCAGTCTTCGATGGTGGCCTGGTAGATGCCGGCGTAGCAGCGGTCCGGGATCACGGCCTTGGCGTCTTGCAGTTCGCCGGCGGTGTTCCACATCTTGCCCGAGTCACGGATCATGGCCGGCATCGAGGCGTCGACGATAACGTCGCTTGGCACGTGCAGGTTGGTGATGCCCTTGTCGGAGTTGACCATGGCCAGCGCCGGGCGCTCGGCATACAGGGCCTGGATATCGGCTTCGATCTCGGCCTGCTGGGCGGCTGGCAGGTCCTTGATGCGGGCGTACAGGTCGCCGATGCCGTTGTTGGCGTTGAAGCCTACCTGGGCCAGCGCGGCGGCGTGCTTGGCCAGCACATCGTTATAGAATTCTTCGACGATGACGCCGAACATGATCGGGTCGGAGACCTTCATCATGGTGGCTTTCAGGTGCACCGACAGCAGTACGCCAGCGGCCTTGGCATCGGCGATCTGCTCGGCGATGAAGGCTTTCAGGGCCTTGCGGCTCATGGTGGCGCAGTCAATGATTTCGGCAGCCTTGACCGCGGTTTTTTCTTTCAGCACGGTGGTGCTGCCGTCTTTGCCGACCAGCTCGATGCGCAGGCTGTCGTCAGCGTCGATCAGCGCGGCTTTCTCGCTGCCGTAGAAGTCGCCCTGGGTCATGTGGGCAACGTGCGATTTGGAGTCGGCGGCCCAGGCGCCCATCTTGTGCGGGTGCTTGCGGGCGTAGTTCTTCACCGACAGCGGTGCGCGGCGGTCGGAGTTGCCTTCGCGCAGCACCGGGTTCACGGCCGAACCCTTGATGCGGTCGTAGCGGGCACGGGACTCTTTTTCGTCCGCAGTGGCCGGCTCGTCGGCGTAGTCGGGGATGTTGAAGCCCTTGCCCTGCAGCTCCTTGATCGCGGCCTTGAGCTGCGGTACCGAGGCGCTGATGTTGGGCAGCTTGATGATGTTGGCTTCAGGGGTGGTAGCCAGCTGACCCAGTTCCGCCAGGTGATCGCCTACTTGCTTCTCTGCGCCCAGTTGCTCCGGGAAGGCGGCGAGGATGCGGCCAGCCAGGGAGATGTCGCGAGTTTCGACGGCGATGTCAGCCGAGGCGGTGAAGGCTTCGACGATCGGCAGCAGCGAGTAGGTGGCGAGGGCGGGGGCTTCGTCGGTGAAGGTATAGATGATCTTGGAACGGGTGGGCATGCGGGTTAACTCTCTGTGTGCTGAGCTTGCTCGAGTCTCGTGCTGCGCAGGGTAGGCGCATCGCCCTGGCAACGCCATGAGCGGAAAGTCGAGAGGCTGCGAGCGGTGATGGTGGATGCATCAGTCGAGCGTCAAGTGCCGAGCTGCGGTAACAGCCCAGGCTGAGTGGCCAGGCTCGGTCTCCTTTCCTGGCCGAGGGCGGTCCGCATTTTCCTGGGATTCGCCCCGATGACCCTACGGTCGCGGCGGAGTATACCAAACCATTCGGGCTAATCAGCAAGGCCAAGTGATATCGGCCCATTTATAAGACCAAAGACGTAGCCGCAATGTGGCGGGTTGTCGCATGCCTTGCAGGTCGGCAGATGTGGTTTAGGCTGATTGGATTGCAGGATGTCCAATCACACCCGAAAGCGGAGTAGTGCAAGCATGGGATACCAGAAAATCAAGGTTCCGACCGACGGCACCAAGATCACCGTCAATGCAGACCATTCGCTCAATGTGCCTGACAACCCGATCATTCCTTATATCGAAGGCGACGGGATTGGCGTGGATGTTTCACCGGTGATGATCAAGGTGGTCGACGCCGCTGTGCAAAAGGCCTACGGCGGCAAGCGCAAGATCGCCTGGATGGAAGTGTACGCCGGCGAAAAAGCCACCCAGGTGTACGACCAGGACACCTGGCTGCCACAGGAAACCCTCGATGCCGTGCGCGATTACGTGGTGTCGATCAAGGGCCCGCTGACCACGCCGGTCGGCGGCGGCATCCGCTCGCTGAACGTGGCGCTGCGTCAGCAGCTCGACCTTTACGTGTGCCTGCGCCCGGTGCTGTGGTTCGAGGGCGTGCCCAGCCCGGTGAAAAAGCCAGGCGATGTCGACATGGTGATCTTCCGTGAGAACTCCGAGGACATCTACGCCGGCATCGAGTGGAAGGCGGGCTCGCCGGAGGCGAACAAGGTGATCAAGTTCCTCAAGGAGGAAATGGGCGTCACCAAGATCCGCTTCGACCAGGACTGCGGCATTGGCGTCAAGCCGGTGTCCCTCGAGGGCACCAAGCGCCTGGTGCGCAAGGCCCTGCAATACGTGGTGGACAACGACCGCGAGTCGCTCACCCTGGTGCACAAGGGCAATATCATGAAGTTCACCGAAGGTGCCTTCAAGGACTGGGGGTACGAGGTGGCACGTGACGAGTTTGGTGCCGAACTGCTCGACGGCGGCCCCTGGATGAAGTTCAAGAACCCCAAAACCGGCCGCGAGGTCATCGTCAAGGACGCTATTGCCGACGCCATGCTGCAGCAGATTTTGCTGCGCCCGGCCGAGTACGACGTGATCGCTACCCTCAACCTCAACGGTGACTACCTGTCCGATGCCCTGGCGGCGGAAGTGGGCGGCATTGGCATTGCGCCGGGCGCCAACCTGTCCGACACCGTGGCCATGTTCGAAGCCACCCACGGCACCGCGCCCAAGTACGCCGGGCAGGACAAGGTCAACCCGGGTTCGGTGATCCTGTCGGCAGAGATGATGCTACGGCACATGGGCTGGACCGAAGCCGCCGACCTGATCATCAAGGGCACCAATGGCGCGATTGCGGCCAAGACCGTGACCTACGACTTCGAGCGGCTGATGGACGGCGCCACGCTGGTGGGCAGTTCGGGCTTTGGCGATGAAATGATCAAGCATATGTAAGGCAACACAAAACCGGCCGCTTCGATAAAGAAGCGGCCGGTTTTTTCGTATACCGGCAGAAGCGGGCTGGTCAGGCGCGCACAGTTTCGCTCTCGGAGTGGCCGGCAGTTTTGGCTGCGGCCTCTGCGGCGGCTACTGACGCGTCCCTGATGTCCGTGGCATGCAGGCCCTTGGGGCCTTGAATGATGTCGAACACCACAGATTGGCCGGCCTTGAGGGTTTTGTAACCGTCCATCCGGATCGCCGAGTAATGGGCGAACAGGTCGTCGGGTTTGCCCTCTTCATTGATGAATCCGTAGCCCTTGGCATTGTTGAACCACTTGACTTTACCGCTTGCCATCCCTATGTCCCTCTGCAAAGGACTCCATCACTGGAGTATCATCCACTTCATCCGCATACGAACCTGCGAAAATCGGGTTGACTGCGCGGATCTTTATCGACCACGGTGGGTTCTTATTGGTTGTAACACCGTTTTGCCGATAGTCAAGGTCATGCGGCGGCCGCACGATTAGCCGTTTGCAGGGTCAACCCACAACCTTAACCTGTCGATGTGATGAAATTCTTTCCATGCATGCACACAGCCAGATTCGACTAACATTCAATCAGGATCGCCCTCAATCCAACGAGGACGATGGCTCTGGTCTGGCGGTTCAGGAAGCCAAGCCGATCCTGCAGGCGCCACCGATGTACAAGGTGGTTTTGTTCAACGATGACTACACGCCAATGGATTTCGTCGTCGAAGTGCTCGAGACGTTCTTCAGTCTGAACCGCGAGCTGGCGACCAAGATCATGCTGACCGTCCATACCGAGGGGCGGGCAGTGTGCGGATTGTTTACCCGTGACATCGCCGAAACAAAGGCCATGCAGGTCAACCAATACGCCAGGGAAA
>NZ_JABMCN010000072.1 GCF_013179515.1 Pseudomonas sp. CM27 | reverse complement strand
GGCCTGCAATTCGTCGTTCAGGTGCGCGGCGGAGATCAGCGGGCAGGTTTCGGACATGCCATACGCCGCAGTCAGCTGAATGCCGCGCGCCAGGGCAGCCTGGTACAGCGAGCGGTTCAGCGCGCTGCCGCCGATGATGATCTTCCAGCCGGCAAAGTCCTGGCCCTGCGCGTTCGGGCAGTTGAGCAGCATCTGCAGGATGGTCGGCACGCAATGGGAAAAGGTGACTTTTTCTTCCCGCCACAGCTTGACCAGCATGTCCGGCTCGTAGCGCCCCGGGTACACCTGCTTCATGCCGAGCATGGTGGCAGCGTAGGGAATGCCCCAGGCATGCACATGGAACATCGGAGTAATCGGCATGTACACATCGTTGCTGCCCAGCAGGCGCACGCTGTCGATGCTGCCGGTTACCGAGGCTTCGGCCAGGGTGTGTAGCACCAGTTGCCGGTGGGTGAAGTACACGCCCTTGGGGTTACCGGTCGTGCCTGTGGTGTAGAAGGTGGTGGCCACCGAATTTTCATCGAAATCCGGGAAATCGTAATGCGGGCTGGCGGCAGCCAGCAGTTGCTCGTACTCGCCAACCAGGTTGGGCAGTTCGGCAGTCTTGTCCGCGCCATCGGTCAGCAGCAGGGTCTTGTCAACGGTGGTCAACTGCCCGGCAATGGCCTGGTAGAGGCCGACAAAGTCGCTGTTGACCAGCACCACGCGGTCTTCGGCGTGGTTCATGGTGTAGAGGATCTGCTCGGGCGACAGGCGCACGTTGATGGTATGCACCACCGCACCGATCATCGGGATGGCGAACATGCACTCCAGGTAGCGGTGGCTGTCCCAGTCCATCACCGCCACGGTGTCACCGGCCTTTACGCCGGCTTCGGTGAGCACATTGGCCAGCCGCGCGATGCGCTCGTTGAGCTGTGGATAAGTCAGCCGCAACTGATCGCGATAGACGATTTCGCGGGTCTTCTCGTAGCGGCTGCCGGACATCAGCAGGCGCTTGATCAGCAACGGGTAGGCGTAGGCGCCTTCGGCGGGTTTGATGATGCGGGTCTGCAACATGGGTATCCCTTTTCTGAAAAGCGGGCCGGACAAGTCTGGCAACTACTGTAGTTCGCCAATGTGACGGCTAAATCAGTCGAAGGAATGATTTGCCTGACAAAGGTATGAGTGGGGGGCGTTGACGGGTGACAAGGTTGAGCTAGACACTGCGCCGGCAGCTTCAGGTTATCTGGTGGAGCTGAGGGCCTCTTCGCCGCGAATGGCCATAACCCAATCACCCGTCCTGCCACCGGAGAACTCCATGCCCAGCCCGCGTCGCGCCGTGTTTCTCGATCACCAGTCCCTGGACCTTGGCGACCTCGACCTATCGCCACTGAAGCAGCAGTTCGATGAATTCGAGCTGTTCGACGCCACCCGCCCGGAGCAAGTGGCAGAACGCCTGCAAGGGGCCGTGGCGGTGATCAGCAACAAGGTCATGCTCGACGCTGCTGCACTGGCCGCCAACCCGCAGCTCAAGCTGATTCTGGTGGCCGCCACCGGCACCAACAATGTCGACATGGCGGCGGCGCGGGCCCAGGGCATCACCGTGTGCAACTGCCAGGGCTACGGCACACCGTCGGTAGCCCAGCACACCCTCGCCCTGCT
Source organism: Pseudomonas sp. CM27 (assembly GCF_013179515.1). GTDB lineage: Bacteria > Pseudomonadota > Gammaproteobacteria > Pseudomonadales > Pseudomonadaceae > Aquipseudomonas. Next base: position 21,648 of record NZ_JABMCN010000072.1, on the reverse strand, counting down.
GCTGGCCCTGGCCACCCGGCTGTGCGACTACAACCAGGCGGTAGCCGAGGGCCAGTGGGCCAAGGCCAGCCAGTTCTGCCTGCTGGACTTCCCCATCGTCGAACTGGAAGGCAAAACCCTCGGCCTGCTCGGCCATGGCGAGCTGGGCGGCGCGGTCGCGCGCCTGGCCGAAGCGTTCGGCATGCGCGTGCTCAGCGGGCAGATTCCCGGCCGCCCGGAACGCGCCGACCGCCTGCCGCTGGACGAACTGCTGCCACAAGTCGATGCCCTGACCCTGCACTGCCCGCTGAACGAGCACACCCGGCACATGCTCGGCGCCCGCGAACTGGTCATGCTCAAGCCCGGTGCGCTGGTGGTCAACACCGCCCGTGGCGGCCTGATCGACGAACAGGCGCTGGCCGACGCCCTGCGCGGCGGCCACCTCGGCGGCGCCGCCACCGACGTGCTGAGCGTGGAGCCGCCGGTCAACGGCAATCCGCTGCTCGAAGCCGGTATTCCGCGGCTGATCATCACCCCACACAGCGCCTGGGGCGCAGTGGAGTCACGCCAGCGCATCGTCGGCCAGCTCAGCGAAAACGTGCAGGCCTTCTTCGCCGGGCAGCCCCGCCGCGTGGTCAGCTGAGCCCGGCGCTCGCCTCTGCTACACTGCGCCACTTTTTCCGGGAGAGGTCGTCCATGGACCCGCGCAGTGAAGTGTTGCTCCGCCAGGCAGAGCTGTTCCAGGGGCCGCTGCTGATCGCCGGCGCCCCCGCCGACGACCTGCTCGGCCAGTTGCCGCAGGCCCAGGCCTGGACCTGGCATGCCGGCGACCAGGCCATGCTCGACAGCCGCTTCGCCGGCCGCAGCCACTATGCGGTGGAGCCGCCTGAAGTCGCGTTCGACAGCGCCGTGCTGTTCCTGCCCAAGTCCCGCGAGCTTGCCGCCTACCTGCTCAATGCCCTGGCCTCGCGCCTGGCGGGCCGGGTGCTGTACCTGGTCGGCGAGAAACGTGGCGGCATCGAAGGCGCGGCCAGGCAGCTGCAGGCCTTTGGCAAGCCACGCAAGCTCGACAGCGCCCGGCACTGCCAGTTGTGGCAAGTGACCATCGACAATGCACCGCAGGCAAAACCGCTGGAAAGCCTGGCCGAACGCTTCGAGCTGGCCCTGGAGGACGGCCCGTTGCAGGTCGTCAGCCTGCCGGGCGTGTTCAGCCATGGCCGCCTCGATCGCGGTACGGCCTTGCTGCTCAAGCACCTGGATGGCCTGCCCAACGGCCATGTGCTGGACTTTGGCTGCGGTGCCGGAATACTGGGCGCCACGGTCAAGCGCCGCTACCCGCAAAGCCGGGTGACCCTGCTGGACGTGGATGCCTTCGCAGTCGCCGCCAGCCGCCTGACCTTGGCCGCCAACGGCCTGGAGGGTGATGTGATCAGCGGTGACGGCATCGATGCGGCACCCACCGACCTCAGCCTGATCCTGAGCAACCCGCCGTTCCACACCGGGGTGCACACCCATTATCAGGCATCGGAAAACTTGCTGAAAAAATCGGCCGTTCATCTGCGAAAAGGTGGCGAAATGCGCCTTGTGGCCAACAGCTTCCTGCGCTACAAACCGTTGATCGAAGGCGCCTTGGGCAACTGCCAGGTACGTGACGAGGCCGACGGCTTCCGCATCTACCGGGCAACATCCGGATAAAAACAGCGCTTGCCGAAAGCGTTTCGGCTAGGCAGAATCCGCACCGTCCTAGGGGAGTAGTCTCCCGCGAGCACCCAGCTCGCCCGGTACGCGTCAACATACTTGGTCCACAGACCATGGCGCGTGCGACCCACCATGCCAGCCTGCATGGAAGATCCGCAAAGACGGATCCAGGGTTTGACAAGACCTATGACACGCACACCTTACCCGGGGCGGGGAGGCTGTACGTGTCATAGCCGTGTCGACCCGCCCCCGTAGGAACCCTGATGCTGGAATCTCTGTTGGTCCCCACCGCTATCGTTGCCCTCGCCGAAATCGGCGACAAGACGCAACTGCTCGCGCTCATTCTTGCCGCCCGCTTTCGCAAGCCCTGGCCGATCATCGCCGGCATCATCGCCGCTACCCTGGCCAACCATGCCGCAGCCGGTGCCGTGGGTGCGTGGGTGGGTGGTTTTTTCAGCGATTCGGCGTTGCACTGGATCCTGGCCGCAAGCTTCACCGCCACAGCGCTGTGGACATTGGTGCCGGACAAGATGGACGACGACGAAAACCCCGCACGCCGCTTCGGGCCGTTCCTGACCACACTGATCGCGTTCTTCCTGGCGGAAATCGGTGACAAGACCCAGGTTGCCACGGTGATGCTGGCCGCGCAGTACCCGCACCTGATCATGGTCATCATCGGTACCACCCTGGGCATGCTGATTGCCAACGTGCCGGTGGTACTGGCGGGTAACTTCGCGGCAGACAAACTGCCGCTGACGCTGATCCGTCGCCTGGCGGCCACGGCGTTCATCGTGCTGGCTATCGTGGCCGTGTACTCGGCGATGAAGGCCAGTGGCTGGATAGGCTGACCAGTAAAGCGGGGGCGCTTTGCGCCCCAATCGCCGGCAAGCCAGCTCCCACCTTGACCGCACCGGCTTCAAGCCATGTGCAGTACCTGTGGGAGCTGGCTTGCCGGCGATCGGGCTGCCTCGCGGCCTTACTGCTTGGCCGCCGCCTGATACAGCGGCATCACCTTCGGAATCGCCGCCTGCAGCGAGGCAATGCGGCTTTCGGATGCAGGGTGAGTACTCATGAACTCCGGCGGCGCACCTTCGGAAGCCTTGCTCATCTTGTTCCACAAGGTGATCGCGGCATTGGGGTCGTAACCGGCACGCGCCGACAACTCCAGGCCGATCAGGTCGGCTTCGTTTTCGTTCGACCGGCTGTTGGGCAGGGTCATCGCGTAGTTCACCACGGTATCAGCCATGGCCATGCTGCCCTGGCCGAGGCCAAAGATGGCGCCGGCACCCTGGCGGGCCATTTCCACGCCATAGGCCTTGGACATCGCTTCGCGGCTGTGCTCACGCAGGGCGTGGGCAATCTCGTGGCCCACCACCGCAGCAATCTCGGCGTCGGTGAGCTTGAGCTGGTCGATCAGACCGGTGTAGACGATGATCTTGCCGCCCGGGCCGCAGTTGGCGTTGAGCTCGTCGCTCTTGATCACGTTGACTTCCCAGTTCCATTGCGCGGCATCCGGGCGGAACTTGGGCGCCTGGGCGATCAGCCGGTTGGCGATCACCTGCACCCGCTTGGCATCGGCGCTGGATTTGTCGAGCACACCCTTGCTAGAAGCTTCACCCAGGGTCTGCTGGTACGACTGGGCGTACATCTGGTTGACCTCATCGGTCGACAGCATGCTGAACATGTACTGCTGGCGCTCGACGCCGACAGCACCGCCGCTGGTGGTATTCACCGCCTGGCAGCCCGCTAGCAGGATGCCAGCACTCAACAGGCTGACGACAAAAGACTTACGCATGAAAACACTCCCTTTTTACATGCGCCGTATCCTAGGCCGAGTCGCCTGTGGGCCGCCATAGCCGCAGGGAAGATTTTCGTCGCCTGCACTGGCTTCTTCGCGGGTGAACCCGTCGCCATCAGGCCGGGGTCAGGCACTCCGGCGCATCCAGCTTGGGGTCATTGACGAAGTTGGCCAGGGCCCGCTCGCGCAGCTGTGCCGGCGGGGCGGCCAGCAACTCCTGCAAACGCGCCAACGGCGTACCCGGGTCCAGCCAGGCCGCCTGCCCTGCCTCATCAAGGATCAACGGCCGGCGCTGGCTCATGGCCGCCTGGGTTACTACTGCGCAACTGAGCCACACCTGGTCCTGCACCGGATACGCCTCCCACACGGCGGCGAAGTACAGTGACGCGCCCTCCCCAGGGGTCAGCCAGTAAGGGCGTTTGCGCACCTCGCCACGCCATTCGTAAAAGCCGTTGGCCGGCATCAGGCAGCGGCGCTGGCGAAATGCTTCGCGAAACATTGGCTGCTCGGCCAGGGTTTCGGCGCGGGCATGGGCCGGGGTACGTGACAAGTCGGTGAGCCAGGCCGGGGTCAACCCCCAGCGGGCGCTGGTTAACTGCTGCTGGCCGTCTAACTGGCGCTGGATCAGCACCGAGGCGCCGGGCGAAATGTTCCATTGGGCCGGCTGGCCCACGGGAAAGCCCGGCAGACTGGCGAGAGCCTGGGGCCAGCGAAACAGGGCGTAACGTCCACACATGAGCGAATTCAGAACCTAGCAGATCAAGGTACCGGGAAGACTCTCCGGCTCGTCGCCGGCAAGCGGCTGGGCACCATTGTACGCATCGATCAACTGCCGTGCGTATTCGGCCTGCTCGTCCGGCACGGCAAGCCCGAGCAAACCTTGCAGCGGCAGCTCGCCGACGCCGCCAACCAGGTCACGCCCCGCCAGGTGCACATCGATGCCCTCGCTGGCCAGCATGCCTGCCAGCATTTCGGCTTCCAGCAGGTTTTCCGGTTCGTAGATGCGCCGCATCATTCATTCTCACCGTACACATCCAGCATCCACTCCTCACCATGAACCTGCAGCACGAAGCGAATAGGCTTACAGCACACCTGGCAATCCTCTATGTACTCTTGGTCGCCTGCGGACAGGTCCACCGTGGTCTCGACTTGTTCGCCACAATAAGGGCAATCGTAGTTCGCAGTTTCCAGCATCGCGGCCTCCGGGGTGACTTATGCGTATAATTGCCGGTCTGTTACAGGGCCTGTGTGCGTCCGAGCCGTTTTTCGGAGCCCGCCCCTACCTTATTACCCTAGCCGTTTCCAACAAGAGAGCATGATGGGCGAATTCGATGCCATCCGACCGTACGACGACGCTGAGGTCCCTGCCGTGCTGGCACGCCTGCTCAGCGACCCGGCATTCCTCGATATCCTCACCCACTTCCGTTTTCCGCGTGCGGCCGGTGCGCTCGGCTGGTTGCTCAAACCCCTGATTGCCCGCCGCCTGCGCAAGGAATTCGCCGGTGTAACCTGCGTGTCTACCTTGCAGGACAAAGTCGAGTACTACGTCGACCAGACCATCGATCGCGCCACTGACGGCGTCACCTATTCGGGCGTGGAGCAGCTCAAGGCCGGCACCGCGTACCTGTTCCTGGCCAACCACCGCGACATCGTGATGGACCCGGCTTTCGTCAACTACGCGGTTTACCACGCGGGCTTGCCGACCCCACGCATCGCCATCGGCGACAACCTGCTGCAAAAGCCCTTTGTCAGCGACATGATGCGCCTCAACAAGAGCTTCATCGTGCACCGCTCGATCAGTGGCCGCCGCGAGAAGCTGGCCGCTTACCAGCTGCTGTCGGCCTACATCAACCACTCGATCCGCAACGACGCTGCGTCCATCTGGATCGCCCAGGCCGAAGGCCGGGCCAAGGACGGTGACGACCGCACCGATTCGGCGATCCTCAAGATGTTCCACATGAGCCGCAAGGACGAGCCGTTCGGCGCGGTGATCCAGAGCCTCAACCTGACCCCGGTATCGATCAGCTACGAATACGACCCCTGCGACCAGGCCAAGGCCCGCGAGTTGTACATCCGCGCCACCACCGGCACCTACAAGAAGGCGCCGGGCGAGGACGACAACAGCATTGCCAAGGGCATCACCGGCTACAAGGGCCGGGTGCATATCAACTTCGCAGCGCCAGTGACCGAGTATCACGAAGATACCAAGCAACTGGCGGTCGCCATCGATCGGCAAATCCTCGGTGGCTACCGGTTGTTCCCGGTGCATTACCTGGCTTATGCCATGTGGGAAGGCAAGGATGAGGCACTGCAAGTGCCAAGCGCCGAGCAGAAGTTCCCGGCTGAAGAGCTGGCGCGGGCCAAGGAAGAATGGCAGCGTCGCCTGGATGCCTGCCCGGTAGAGCAGCAGCCTTACCTGGTGCTGCAATATGCCACGCCGGTGCGCAACCAGTATCAGGTCAGGCGGCAGGCGCCGGTAGCCTGACCGATTGCCGGGGCTGCTATGCAGCCCCAGGATGTCAGACCCAGGTACTGAGCCAGGACAACAGCAGCGCCATGGCCAGGCAAGCAAACCCGAGAATGTAGAAATACCTGGGCACCCGCAGGCCAAACGCGTCCACAACCCCTTCTTCCAGCGCCAGGCCCTCGCGGGTCTGCGCCTCGCGCCGCCGTGCGCTGTGCAGCAACAACCCGCCAGGGCACGTGAGCAGCAACGCCAGCAGGTTGATCAGCTTGGTGGGATGGGCGGCCAGGAACCCCCAGAACACTTGCAAGGACATCACGCAACCTCGGTGTAAGCGACGGCAAAGCCCGGCATTCTACCCAAGTCGGCCCCTGGCACCTGGCCTGGGCGACAAAGTGTCATTAAATTTCATCTGTCATCCGCTCGTCATCAGAACAGGCCACCCTGTCGGCCTTCCCATGATCCGGAGCTTGTTCATGCTGCACGCCGAAAACCAGGACCGCCTCTACCTCGTGGCTCAGAGCGATGAACAGCAGGCGCTGATCGATGGTTTTGCCATCAATGTGCAGGACCGTCATTGGCTGGTCTACTGTGCACTGGGCGGGCATGTTCATGAAGACTTGCCGGAAGTGGACGCAGGGACTGGCTACAGCTTGCTGGATTTCCACATAGCAGCAGCCTGAAACCGGCACAAACAACAAAAAACCCGCTGTCTGGCACCCAGGCAGCGGGTTTTCTTTTTACCGCTGATGCCTTACTGGCCCAGCACCTGACCGATGGTCGGGTCCTTGAACAGGCGGGTCAGCGCATCGCTCAGCACATCACTCACCAGCTGGGTGTTGGTGTCCTGGTTCGGCGCCATGCCGAAACGCTGGTCCAGCGAAGCACCGTAACGGCCGTTGTAGCTGCGCCCGCCATTGGTCACGTCGGCACGGAAGGTGGCGCCGATGGTGGCCTCGGTGACGTACAGGTTGTCTTTGGGCGACTGGTATTTCAGCTCGGCCAGGGTCACGGTCAGCTGTGGCGCGTTGCCGGCGTTCGGCGTCGGGGTAAAGCCGAGCAGGCGCACGGCGGCTTCAGCCTGGGCCTGCAGCTTGGGCACGATGTCGTTACCGCTGACGCTGATGGTGCTGGTCTCGGGGTACATGCCACCGCGCGTACCCAGCGACTGCGAAGGCCGGCCATCGACCACCCTGACCACCACCGGCTGGCCATGGCCGACCGGCGCCAGCTGGGCGGTGAGCTTGGGTTGCGGGTTGAGTTGTTGCGGGCTGTGGGCACAACCGACCAGGCTGAGGCTGGCCACGGCGATCAAACCGAACAACAGACGTTGCAACATGCGCGTTTCTCCAGAAAATGCGGCAAAGGCCCACAGTATACCCAGCCACGCATCGACCAGTCATCGGTGCGGCCCGCTTGTCACAATCGTTTCATCGCCGCGCCCTTATCCTTGCGCCAAGCCCTAATGCAAAGGACTCGCCGCCATGGCCTCGCTCTGGACCCTGCTCTTCCAACGCCCGCGCCACAATGCCTATGCTCGCCTCGACAGCGAAGGAAAATGCCTGGCCTTCAAGCAATGCAGCCAAGCGCCAAGCGGCAGCGGCTGGGTCCAGGTCGACGAAATCCAGCTGGCCTGGCTGGGCCGCGAACTGCCCGCCAGCGCCCGGGTTTGCACCCGCGCAAGCCGCCGCTGGCACCAGCGCATCCTCGCGGCCTGACAAACGCTGCAATAAAAACCACGAATGGCGACATTTCTGTCCGCGACATCGCTATAATCTCCCCCCGATTATAAGGACGTCTCCTGATCGGGCCCCGCACCGCCGATTGACCCCGGCAACTTCACCGCTTCGCCCACAGAGAGCCTTCCACTCAGGTCTTGCATCGGCTGTCGTGCCTGCTTTTCCGGCCCTTCACACTGCATGAACCTGCGGGTTGCCATCGCGCAGTCCCTTTTTGAGGTTCACGTCTCCAAAAGAGCGTGAAAAAACGGTTTTCACAACTTCACAAGAGTGTGGCGAGCAAATGAACAGTCTGGCATGTGCAAAAGCGGCAGATGTGTCCCGAACAGCCCTGAACAGGCGGCAAATGCGCTCATCCCGTATGAGTGTCTGAACCGTTCCATAACGCACGCACGACACCTTGACCATAAGTCGAATTGCCGCACCTGTGGCAAACGGCGTTCAATAGCTGAACCCGAAGACTGATTGGCGGTGTCCGCGGAAGTTGCAAGAACTGCGAAAAGTCGGACATGGCGACCCTGGCGAACCCAGGTCCTATGCTGTCAATTAGGTAGCTGTAGATTGTGGAGACGCGTTAAATGGCGCAGAACGAATCGGTTGATGTAGTACTGGTAGGCGCGGGCATCATGAGTGCCACCCTGGCCGTACTGCTCAAGGAGCTTGACCCGACCCTGAAGCTTGAGGTCGTCGAGGCGATGGACTCCGGAGCCGCGGAAAGCTCCAACCCCTGGAACAACGCAGGCACCGGCCACGCCGGCCTGTGCGAGCTTAACTACACGCCACAGGCCGCCGATGGCAGCATCGACATCAAAAAGGCCGTGCACATCAACACCCAGTTCGAGGTGTCGCGCCAGTTCTGGGCCTACCTGAGCAAGAAGGGCAACTTCGGCCCGGCGCGTGCCTTCATCAACCCTGTCCCGCACCTGAGCTACGTCGAAGGTGACAAGGGTGTTTCCTTCCTCAAGAAGCGCTTCGAGCTGCTCAAGCAGCACCATGCCTTCGCCGACATGGAATACACCGAAGACAAGGCCGTGATGAGCGACTGGATGCCGCTGATGATGCCGGGCCGCCCGGCCGACCAGCACATCGCCGCAACCCGCGTGCTCAAGGGTACCGACGTCAACTTCGGCGCCCTGACCAACAAGCTGCTCAAGCTGTTGGGCGACGCGCCGGACGCGCAGGTCAAGTACAGCAAGAAAGTCGTTGGCCTGCGCCGTAACGGCAGCGGCTGGACCGTGAGCATCAAGGACGTCAACAGCGGCGGTAGCCGCGAAGTCGACGCCCGCTTCGTCTTCCTCGGCGCAGGCGGCGCTGCCCTGCCGCTGCTGCAGGCGTCCGGCATCCCGGAAAGCAAAGGCTTCGGCGGCTTCCCGGTCAGCGGCCAGTGGCTGCGTTGCGACAACCCGGAAATCGTCAAGCAGCACCAGGCCAAGGTCTACAGCCAGGCCGCAGTCGGCGCCCCGCCGATGTCGGTGCCGCACCTGGACACTCGCGTGGTCGACGGCAAGACATCCCTGCTGTTCGGGCCATACGCCGGCTTCACCACCAAGTTCCTCAAGCACGGTTCGCTGATGGACCTGCCGCTGTCGGTGCGCATGGGCAACATCGGCCCGATGCTGGCCGTGGCCCGCGACAATATGGACCTGACCAAGTACCTGGTCAGCGAAGTGATGCAGTCGATGGAGCAACGCCTGGAGTCCCTGCGTCGCTTCTATCCGCAGGCCAAAGCCGAAGACTGGCGCCTGGAAGTGGCCGGTCAGCGCGTGCAGATCATCAAGAAAGACCCGAAAAAAGGCGGCGTGTTGCAGTTTGGTACCGAGCTGGTTTCGGCCCAGGACGGCAGCCTGGCCGCACTGCTCGGCGCATCGCCAGGTGCTTCGGTCACCGTGTCGATCATGCTGGAACTGATCGAGCGCTGCTTCCCCGAGCAGGCCAAAGGTGCCTGGGCTGCCAAGCTCAAGGAAATCTTCCCGGCCCGCGAGAAGACCCTGGCAACCGACGCTGCCCTGTACCGGAAGATCAGTGCCGACAACGATGTGGCGCTGAACCTCGAAGAAAGCAGCCCGGCGGCCAAGCATTACGCCTGAGCCTGCCAGTAACGAAAAAACGCCCCTCGGGGCGTTTTTTTGTGCCTGATTCTTCATCAACCTGTGCCCGCGAAGAGGCCGGTACAGGTTTACAAATCAGCCCCGGGCGTTATCGATGATCTCGATGTACTCCGGCGCAGTGCGCTGGTCGGCGATCAGCTCGACGAAGGTCTTGCCGTGCTCGTCCTTGCCATCCAGGTCCAGCCCCGCTTCGACGAAGAAGCCGACAAAGCGCTCGAAATCGTCGACGCGCAGTCCGCGGTAGGCCTTGACCAGCTTGTGCAGCGACGGCGAGGTCACGCCATCGGCCGGTTCGAACTGAAGGAACGACTTGATGTAGTCGTCGCTGATTTCGTCGCCGATTACCTGTTTCTTGTCTTTACGCATTGCCGACTCCAACTGGGCCATCACGGAATTTCGAAGGCCGGCAGTTTACCCCCCGCAGGCGGCGCGCCTCAACGCGTACGTACGGTACCGGTGTGCAGGTCGGCCCAGATGTGGCCGTTGGCGTAGGTGAGAAACTGCACATACAGCGTCTCGTTGCGCAGCAGGTCCATGATCACCCGGTAATCGCTGAGCGGGTAGTTCAGGCTCAGGGTGCGGGTCTTGTCGTCGTACACGGGCTTCTTCAGGCTCTTGGCGGCCTCACCGTCGAAGGTCAGCAGCACCTGGGCGATGGTCGCGCCCTTGCTCAGTGGCTTGCCCTTCAGGCGTACCTGCAGCGACGAGGTGATCGGGATAGGTTGCTGGTCGGACTGGCGCTGGGCGCCCACCACAACGGAGTAGTCGGTGACTTGCAGCAGTTGCTGGCCGGTCGGCGCTTCCTGGCGCAGGGACTGGTCGTCAGGTGGCAGGAACTGGCTGTGCAACGGTGCGGCGGCGAGTGGCAGGCTGAACGCCAGCAGGAAGGGAAGAATCGCACGCATGTGAGGCTCCTTGAATGAAGGAGCACTCTAGCATGCCGGGTCTGGCCGTACCGGCGCTATCAATCGAACTGCGCGCGCATCCAGGCCTGGTACTCGGCCACGCCGGCCTCACCTTCACGCGGCGCCCAGTGCGCATGCTCGCCCTCACCTACAGGGCGGTACGGCCCGGCCTTGCACTCGAACAGGATGCTGTCCGGCTCCAGCACCACTAGGCCATGGTAGGTACCGGGCGCCAGGTCCACGCCCAGGCAGTCACCGCCCGCCTGCAGCACCCGCTTGCCGGTGACCGCGCCCTGCTCATCGAAAATCAGCAACCCCAGCCGCCCCTTGAGCACGATCAGGGCCTCGGCCTTGTCGTCGCTCAAGTGGCGATGCGGGGGAATGTAGGTGCTCGGCTGCAGCCCGACGGCCATGCGGTGGCAAGGCTCTTCCATCGCATGGAAGTTATGGTGCTGGCGCCCACGCGGGTTGGCAGCAGCCTTTTCGGCCAGCCCGGCGAACAGCGATTGGTCGATGAACGCAGGCTGGCGCATGCTCACAGCCCCTTGACGGCGAAGATGCCGTTGGCGTTGCGCCAGTAGCCTTTGTAGTCCATGCCGTAGCCGAAAATGTAGCGGTCGATGCAGGGCAGGCCCACGTAGTTGGCCTTCAGGTCCGGGCTGGCCTTGCGGTCGTGGTCCTTGTCGATCAGCACCGCAGTGTGCACCGAGCGCGCGCCGGCATGCTTGCAGAACTCGATGATGGCGCTGAGGGTGTGGCCTTCGTCGAGAATGTCGTCAACGATCAGCACATCACGGTCGATGAACGACACTTCGGGCTTGGCCTTCCAGAACAGCTCACCGCCGCTGGTCTGGTTGCGGTAGCGGGTGGCGTGCAGATACGAGGCTTCCAGCGGGAACTGCAGGTGGGTCAGCAGTTTGCCCGCGAAGATCAGGCCACCGTTCATCACGCAGAACACCACCGGGTTCTTGTCGTGCAGGTCTTTGCAGATCTGCTCGCCGACTTTGGCGATGGCCGCTTCGACTTCGGCTTCGGTGTACAGGCAGTCAGCTTCACGCATGACTTGACGGATATGCTCGAGATCAGCGGACATGGCGCGCTCCGGGGGGCATTTTGGAAAAGCGGGCAAAGGTACGCATCCGCTCGTCACAGATCAAGCCTTTATGGACTAACGTGCAGAATGACCAGACGACAGCACAGGCTGAATAGATTAATCTAGCGCGGTTTTTTTGCCCGCCTTTCGGAGCCCCCCCTATGCCCACTCGTGAGATCCGCCATCCGCTGATCCGCCACAAGCTCGGCCTGATGCGCCGTGCCGACATCAGCACCAAGAATTTTCGCGAACTCGCCCAGGAAGTCGGCGCGCTCCTGACTTACGAAGCCACCCAGGACCTGCCGCTCGAAACCTACGAGATCGACGGCTGGTGTGGCAAGGTGCAAGTGGAAAAAATCGCCGGCAAGAAGATCACTGTAGTACCGATCCTGCGCGCCGGCATCGGCATGCTCGACGGTGTGCTCAGCCTGATCCCGGGCGCCAAGGTCAGCGCCGTCGGCGTCGCCCGCAATGAAGAAACCCTCGAAGCCCACACCTACCTGGAAAAGCTCGCGCCGGACATCAACCAGCGCCTGGCGCTGATCATCGACCCGATGCTGGCCACCGGTGCTTCGATGGTCGCCACCATCGACCTGCTGAAAAAAGCGGGCTGCAAGGAAATCCGCGCCATGGTGCTGGTGGCCGCGCCCGAAGGCATCGAAGCGGTGGAAAAAGCCCACCCGGACGTGCAGATCTACACCGCCTCGATCGACCAGCGCCTGAACGAACACGGCTATATCGTGCCTGGCCTGGGCGATGCCGGTGACAAGATCTTCGGCACCAAGCAAAAGGACGCCTGACCATGCAGGACGGCTTCAACGACCCGCTCTGGCGCCAGGTCGTTTCGGGCGCGCAGATGCTCTTCGTGGCATTCGGCGCGCTGGTGCTGATGCCACTGATCACCGGCCTCGACCCGAACGTCGCGCTGTTCACCGCCGGCATCGGCACGCTGCTGTTCCAGCTGGTCACCGGCCGTCAGGTACCGGTATTCCTGGCTTCGAGCTTTGCCTTCATTACCCCGATCATCCTCGCCAAGGGCCAGTTCGGCCTGGCCGAGACCATGGGCGGCGTGATGGCAGCAGGCTTCGTGTACACCTTCATGGGCATGATGGTGAAAATCAAAGGCACCGGTTTCATCGACCGCATGCTGCCGCCGGTGGTGATTGGCCCGGTGATCATCTCCATCGGCCTGGCCATGGCACCGATCGCCGCCAACATGGCCATGGGCAAAGGCGGTGACGGCGCTGCGCTGATGCCCTACCAGACCGCGATGCTGATCTCCATGCCCGCGCTGCTCACCACCCTTATCGTGGCGGTATTCGGCAAGGGCATCTTCCGCCTGGTGCCGATTATCTCCGGGGTATTGGTGGGCTTTGCCCTGGCATTCGCGTTCGGCGTGGTCGACACCGCCAAGATCGCCGCCGCACCGTGGCTGGAGATCCCCAACTTCACCGCACCGGCATTCAACTGGCAGGCCATCCTGTTCATCGTCCCAGTGGCCCTTGCACCGGCCATCGAGCATATCGGCGGGGTTATCGCGGTCGGTAGTGTGACCGGCCGTGACTACCTGAAAAAGCCCGGCCTGCACCGCACCCTGCTGGGTGACGGCCTGGCCACCACGGCAGCCGGCCTGTTCGGCGGCCCGCCCAACACCACCTACGCCGAAGTGACTGGCGCGGTGATGCTGACCAAGAACTACAACCCGAAGATCATGACCTGGGCGGCGTTCTTTGCCATCACCCTGGCCTTCATCGGCAAGTTCGGCGCGCTGCTGCAGAGCATTCCGGTGCCCGTGATGGGCGGCATCCTGTGCCTGTTGTTCGGCTCGATCGCGGCGGTGGGCATGAACACCATGATCCGCCACAAGATCGACCTGGCCGAAGCGCGCAACCTGGTGATCGTATCGGTAACCCTGGTATTCGGTATCGGCGGCGTACTGATCGGCAGCGGTGACGGCCCGGATGACTGGGGCCTGAAAGGCATCGCCCTGTGTGCCATCGTGGCCATCGCCCTGAACCTGATCTTGCCGGGCAATGATGGCTGGAAGCACAAGAAGCTGGATGATCAACAGCCTTGATCCCGCTTCAGGCTGATCTGGCCCGAACGCCGGCAAGCCAGCTCCCACAGGTACCCTACAGTTTTCAAGAACTGTGAGCACATTGCGGGAGCTGGCTTGCCGGCGATAGGGCCGGTACAGGCAACCTGTAAATCAGGCCTTTTCGCACATATCAGCCAACACCCTCACCCATTCCGGGTGATCGTTCAGGCACGGCACCAGCACCAGCTCCCGCCCGCCGGCCTCGATAAATTGCTCGCTGCCGCGCATGCCAATTTCTTCCAGCGTTTCGATGCAGTCCGCGACGAACGCCGGGCACATCACCAGCAGCTTCTTCACCCCTGCCCTGGCCAGCTCGTCCAGCCGCGCCTCGGTGTAGGGCTCGATCCATTTGGCCCGCCCCAGGCGCGACTGGAACGACACCGACCACTTGCCATCGGGTATGCCCATTTTCTGCGCAAAGGCCTTGGCCGTGGCCAGGCACTGCCCGCGGTAGCACACCGCGCGCATCTCGGCGCTGGCGTCCTTGCAGCAATCGGCTGCCTGGAAGTCATGCTTGCCAGTGGGATCCAGCTTCTTCAGGTGGCGCTCCGGCAAACCGTGGAAGCTCAACAGCAGATGATCGTAATCCTGCTCCAGGTACGGCCTGGCGCTGGCAACCAGTGCCTCGATGTAATCCGGATGCTCATAAAACGGCTGCAGCACGCGCATCTGCAGCGGCAATTGGCGCTGGCTGACCGTCTGTTTTGCCAGCTCGACCACAGTGGTCACCGTACTGTCGGCGAACTGTGGATAAAGTGGCGCCAACGTCACCTTGCGCACACCTTGGGCTGCCAGGCGCTCCAGCACATCGGGCAAGGCCGGCTGGCCGTAGCGCATGGCAATTTCCACCGGGCCATGGGGCCAGTGCGCCACCATCGCCGCCTGCAGGCGACGGGTCAGCTCAACCAGTGGCGAGCCCTCCTCCCACCAGATCGAGGCGTAGGCGTGCGCCGACTGCTCCGGGCGCTTGACCAGGATCAGCGACACCAGCAAGCGTCGCACCGGCCACGGCAAGTCGATCACATACGGGTCCATGAGGAACTGGTTGAGATAGCGGCGCACATCGGCCACCGAAGTGGAAGCCGGGGAACCCAGGTTGACCAGTAGCAAGGCGTGATCGGTCATGCAGCGTCCTATGTCAGAGGCGGCTGGACAAGTTGTCCAGGGCCGATTGCAGATCGTTGAAGCGGAAGGTGAAACCTGCGCCCAGCAAACGGGCCGGGCGCGCCCGCTGGCCGCCGAGCAGCAGGATGGACAGCTCGCCCAGGCCGGCCTTGAGCAACAGTGCCGGTACCGGCAGCAGTGCCGGACGGTGCAGGGTACGGCCCAGGCGCTTGGCAAACTCGCGGTTGCGTACCGGCTCCGGAGCGCAGGCATTATAAGGACCGCTGGCATCCTTGTGCTGCAAGAGAAAATCGATCAGGGCCACCTGGTCGTCGATATGAACCCAGGGCATCCACTGCCGCCCGTCCCCCAACGGCCCGCCCAGCCCCAGCTTGAAGGGCAGGCGCAGGCGCGACAAAAAGCCGCCATCGCTGGCCAGTACCAGCCCGGTACGCACCAGTACCACGCGAATGCCCTGGGCTTGGGAACGCTGGGCCGTTTCTTCCCAAGCGATGCACAGCTGACTGGCGAAGTCTTCACGCACCGGCGATGAGGCCTCGGTAAGCTCGCGCTCGCCGCCGTCACCGTACCAGCCCACCGCCGAACCGGAAATCAGCACTTCCGGGCGCTGCTCCCGGGTGCCCAGCCAAGCCTGCAACTGCTCGGTGAGGGTGATGCGGCTGGCCCACAGCAGGTTGCGCCGCGCAGCTGTCCAGTGCCGGTCGGCAATGGGTGCACCGGCCAGGTTGACCACTGCATCCAGGTGGTCGTCCGCCTCCAGCTGCTCCAGGCGGGCAATACCACGTACGCCAGTGCCGCAGATTTTCGCTACCTGCTCCGGTCGCCGGCTCCACACCGTCAGGCGATGGCCCTGGCCGAGCCAGTACTGACAAAGGTGCTTGCCGATCAATCCAGTACCGCCTGTCAGCAATATATGCATGGCTGTGTCCTCGCAGAATGCAGCGGTGGTCTATTTTTAACATCAAGGCACTTTTTTGACCCGACGCTCTCGGATAAACATAGGCCAACCTGCCCGCCAAGCGGAATAACCTTATACAAAAGTTGTGCATTGTACAGGTTTGCCTGACAGCGTAGTCTGCTCACAGCAAGGTTTGAAGAGGCCATCATGACAGTACCTATTGCCATCATCGGAGCCGGTATCGCCGGCTTGTCAGCTGCCCAGGCCTTGCAAAAGGCCGGGCAATCCGTGCACTTGTTCGACAAAGGCCACGGCAGTGGCGGGCGCATGGCCAGCAAGCGCAGCGAAGCCGGCGCCCTCGACCTCGGCGCCCAGTACTTCACCGCCCGTGACCGGCGCTTTGTCGAGCAGGTGCAGCAATGGGTTGCAGCTGGCTGGGCCGAACAGTGGAAGCCGCAGCTGTACAACTACCACAACGGCATACTCAGCCCCTCCCCCGACGAACAGACCCGCTGGGTAGGCGTGCCCCGCATGAGCGCGATTACCCGCGGCCTGCTCAAGGACGTCACGGTCAACTTCGGCTGCCGCATCGCCGAGGTATTCCGCGGCAAGCAGTACTGGCACCTGCAGGACACCGAAGGCTGCAGCCACGGCCCCTACAGCCGCGTGGTGATCGCGGTACCGGCGCCGCAGGCCACGCCACTGCTGGCGGCTACCCCGAAACTGGCCGCCGTGGCCGCCGGGGTACAAATGGAGCCTACCTGGGCCGTTGCACTGGGCTTCCAGGCTACGCTGGACACGCCGATGCAAGGTTGCTTCGTACAGGACAGCCCGCTCGACTGGCTGGCCCGCAACCGCAGCAAACCGGGGCGTGACGAGCAGCTCGATACCTGGGTGCTGCATGCCACGTCGGACTGGAGCCGCCAGCACATCGACCTGGCCAAGGAAGAGGTGATCGAGCAACTGTGGGGCGAATTCGCCGAACTGGTCGGCTGCGTAGTACCGGCCCCCACCTTCGCCCTGGCCCATCGCTGGCTGTACGCCCGCCCTACCAGCAACCATGAATGGGGCGCGCTGGCCGACGCCGACCAGGGCCTGTACGCCTGTGGCGACTGGTGCCTGTCGGGGCGTGTCGAAGGCGCCTGGCTCAGCGGCCAGGAAGCGGCGCGCCGACTGCTCGAACACCTCGAGTGACAGTGCCAGGCAAAAAACTGGTTTGCATAACGTCAGGGCTGTGCTGGAATAAACCTGTACAAAGCTTTACCCATGTACAGGTTTACTGGAGGCAGCCATGCACGACCCATCCGCTCACAGCAAGCCGCGCATCGCCATTAGCGCCTGCCTGACCGGGCACAGTGTGCGCTATAACGGCGGTCACAAGTCCTCCGACCTGTGCCGCACCCAGCTGGAAGCGCACTTCGACTGGTTACCGGTATGCCCGGAAGTGGCCATCGGCCTCAGCGTCCCCCGAGACCCCATCCGCCTGGTCGGCAACCCCGAGCAGCCGAAAGTGCTGGGCACCCGAAACCCAGACCTGGACGTGACCGGCCCGCTGCGCAGTTATGGCGAACAGATGGCCGCCCAAATGGACGACATCTGCGGCTACATCTTCATGCAGAAGTCGCCGTCCTGCGGCCTGGAGCGGGTCAAGGTGTACCAGGCCGACGGCCACCCTGCCTTCAACGCCGGCCGTGGGGTCTACGCCCAGGCGTTTTGTGCGCTGCGGCCCGATCTGCCCGTGGAAGAGGAAGGGCGCCTGCATGACCCGGTGCTGCGGGAGAACTTCATCAGCCGCGTGTACGCCTACGCCGACTGGCAACGCCTGTTGGTCGCTGGCCTGAGCCGAGGTGCCTTGGTGCGCTTCCACTCGCGTTACAAGTACCTGCTGATGGCCAACAATCCCCAGGCCTATCGCACCCTCGGGCGCCTGCTCGGCAGCATGAGCAAGGACGATGACCCACAGCGCATCGGCCCGCACTACTTCAGCCAGCTGATGCACGCCCTGCGCCGCTGTGCCAGCCGCGGCACCCACTGCAACGTGCTGCAGCACCTGAGTGGTTACTTCAAGCATGCCCTGACCCAGGAGGACAAGGTCGAGTTGGAGACCATCATCGCTCAATACCAGCAGGGTGTTGTGCCATTGGTGGTGCCGCTGACGCTGCTCAAGCACCATTTGCGCAAACACCCCGACCCGTACCTGCAGCAACAGGCCTACCTGCAGCCGCACCCGGAAAGCCTGGGTTTGCGCAATGCCGTCTGAAACCCTGCTACCCATCGGCGAACTGGCCCGGCGCACCGGCGTAAACCCGGTCACCCTGCGTGCCTGGGAGCGTCGCTACGGCCTGCTCAAGCCCCAGCGCACCGCCAAGGGACACCGCCTGTATTCGCTCGACCAGGTCGAGCGGGTCGAAGCAGTCCTGGCCTGGCTGCAACGCGGCGCCTCGGTAGGCCAGGTCCGTGAATTGCTCGACAAACCGACCACCACGCCGCCGAAAGGTGACTGGCAGGCCAGGCAAGCCCAACTGATCGAAGCCATCGCCAACCTGTCGCAACGCGCCCTCGACCAACAGCTCAACCAGGCAATGGCCCTTTACCCAGCGGTCACCCTGTGTGAGCAATTGCTGTTGCCGCTGCTCGACCAGCTCGATTTGCGCTGGCGCACCTACTTCAATGCGCGGCTTGAACAGGTGTTTTTCCACAGCTGGCTGCGCAGCAAGCTCGGCGCCCGCGTCTATCACGACAACCAGCTGCTGCAAGGCCCGGCCGTATTGCTGATCGAGGACAGCGAGCGCGCCTTCAGCCCTGGTTTGTGGCTTTGCGCCTGGCTGCTTACCAGCAACGGCATGCCGGTCGAGGTGCTCGAACAACCGCTGGCCGCGGCACAACTGCAAAGTGCGGTCAGCGCGCTGAGGCCTTGGGCGATGCTCATTCACCTGGGGCCACGCATCGACGACAGGGCTTTGTTGCGCACCCTGCAAGGCTTACCAGGCACCAAGCTGCTGGGCGGCGCCACGCTGGCGCTGCATGAAGCCCGCTTGAAAGCTTGCGGGCTGCCAGATCTTTTCCTTTTCGATACCCCGCAGGCGGCATTGCGCTTGCTTCAAGCACAACACCGCCAGCCTGTAGAGATGACAACACCATGCACCTGACCTGGCTGCGCAGCGACCTGCGCGTCGATGACAACACCGCGCTCAGCGCTGCCGCTGAACGCGGCCCGACCATCGCCCTGTGGCTGGTCAGCCCCGGGCAATGGCAGGCCCACGACGATGCGGCCTGCAAGGTCGACTTCTGGCTGCGCAACCTGCGTGAGCTGCGCCAGTCGCTGGAGCAGCTGAACATCCCCCTGCTGATTCGCAAGATCGATACCTGGGAGCAGGCACCGCAAGCCGTGCTGGAGGTATGTCGCCAACACCAGGTCGCCAGCGTGCACTGGAACGAGGAGTACGGCATAAACGAACAGCAGCGCGACGACGCCACGCGGGCGCTGCTGGAACAATCGTCGATCCAGGCCCACAGTCACCTTGACCAGTTGTTGTTCCGCCCGGGGACCATCCTCACCCGCAGTGGCGGTTATTTTCAGGTGTTCAGCCAGTTCAAGAAAACCTGCCTCGAACACCTGCACCGCAGCCTGCCTGCACTGGCCCCACGGGTGAAGCGTCAGGCGCCGCTGCAGATCCATAGCGACCCTATCCCGCAACAGGTGGACGGTTTCCAACACCCTGCACGCGCCCTGCGTGAACACTGGCCGGCGGGTGAGGCCGAGGCGCAGGGGCGGCTGTCTCGCTTCCTTGACGAAACCATCGACGACTATCAGCATCTGCGGGACCTGCCGGCCAGGCCCGGCACCAGCCAGCTTTCGGCCTACCTGGCCGCCGGTGTCATCTCGCCGCGGCAATGCCTGCACGGTGCCCTGGCCAGCAACCGGGGCGAGTTCGACAGCGGTAGCAGCGGCGTGCAGACCTGGATCAACGAACTGCTGTGGCGCGAGTTCTACAAACACATCCTGACCGGTTATCCGCAGGTGTCGCGCCACCGTGCGTTTCGCGTTCACACCGAAGCCCTGCCCTGGCGCGATGCCCCGGCCGACCTCGAGGCCTGGGAACAGGGTCGCACCGGCTTCCCGATCATCGACGCGGCCATGCGCCAGCTGCTGCATACCGGCTGGATGCACAACCGCTTGCGCATGGTCGTGGCCATGTTCCTCAGCAAGAACCTGCTGATCGACTGGCGCAAGGGCGAGCGGCATTTCATGCGCCACCTGATAGACGGCGACCTTGCCGCCAATAACGGCGGCTGGCAGTGGAGCGCGTCTACCGGCACCGACGCAGTGCCCTATTTCCGCATATTCAACCCGGTTTCACAGTCGCAACGCTTCGACCCACAGGGGCGTTTCATTCGTAAATGGGTACCTGAACTGGAGGCGCTGGATGAAAAAGCCATTCATTTACCTGTGAAGTCGGCCGATCTTTTTGCTAATAATTTGTATCACAGCCCAATAGTCGAACTCAGTAGCAGTCGCTTGCGTGCACTGGAGGCTTTCAAGAGCCTGCCACGCCAGCAGCATTAGGGGAAAAACGTCTTGACTAACTCACGCAGTTTTTGGGTTACGGGCGCAAGCAATGGACTTGGCTTGGCTTTGGTGGAACGGATGCTGGAACAGGGGCATCGCGTTGCCGCAAGTGGCAAGGATGAAGAGGCACTCATGACCTTGGGCGCTCGCTATGGCAGCCAGCTATTGCGCTTGCCTTGGCAGCTGCATGACGAAAAACAAGCGGCCAGCGCCGGCCAGCAGATAGGCCATGCCTGGTGCTCGCTGGATGGCCTGATCCTCAATGCCGGAACCACTGACTATCTGTCGGATGATCTGGCGGACAGCGAGCTGATCGAGGCGATCGTCACCAGCAACCAGCTAGCGGGGGAGCACTGCCTGGCCAGTGCATTGCCTTTGCTGGCCAAGGGTCACTCGCCGCAGGTGATGGCGGTGTTCAACCGTTATTCGGCGCTGCAGCTGTATGCCCCAACCCAGGTGACAGCGGGCTGGAACAACATGCCGCAGTGGATGCGCGAGCAGCGTCAGGCGCTGAGGGATCATGGGATCGGGTTGACAGTAGTGGGGCCGCAGTCGTTGAAAACACCGGTTACGCCGGCACCTGCGATACCAGAGGAATGGACACCGCACAGTGCGGCAGATGTTCTGCTGCAGCGCTGGCCGCAGGCTGAACCAGAGCTGGTGCTGGAAACCCTGGACCTTACTAGCTTGTGGCCCCTTTCGCGCCGATAGCGGAAATAGGCGTCGTCTCCTTCGCGGGCAAGCCCGCGAAGGAGACGATACGGGAGAAATCAGAGCGCCATGCGGTAATGCAGGCTGTAGCTCTCCACCCCATCGTTAGGTTCTTTGATACCCGCGTTGGAATAGTGAATCGCCCGAACCCCGATCTCGTGCCCCCCGGCAAAGCGCAAACCAAAGCCGATGCGGTCTTCGAACTGGAACGACGAGCCCAGCTCGTTGCTTTCCAGCTCGGTACTGGAGAACGCCGCAACACCGATCCCTGCCTCGATATAGGGCTTCACCGATTCCCCGGCAAACTCGTAGACGAACACCGGTGCGAACGACAGGCTGTGGTTGCTCGCCGTCTCGTCGCCATCCCAATAGGTGTACGCGCCATCCCAGTAGCCGGTCAGCCGACCGACGCTGGTCTGCCACCAGCTGGCATCCCAGTTCGATTGCAGCCCCAGCCGGTAA
>NZ_JABMCN010000071.1:22602-23889 GCF_013179515.1 Pseudomonas sp. CM27 | reverse complement strand
ACTACCTATTCAATTCTGCAATGAAAAGTGGTGGCGAGGTTGCTGCCACTAATGGGTGTAATTTTGTGGTCGTTCATGTGAACGACAAGGACAGCCAGACGGGATGTCTCATTTACAAGAGCGTGGATAATATTTGGGTGCGCTACGAGACCGAAGAGTCTGAGTACGTTTCTGTTTTTCCGAGGGATAATTTTTACAGGGCAGACATGAAGATGAGAAATTAACTACTGCCGCTTGTAGTCGCAGGGGGCGGTTTTCGATGTTTTTTAGATTTTTGATCAAAAACACAAATGGACTGATTTATTTTTCGGAAGATAAATCAGCCCCCATTTTCTGGATCCCGATAAAGCTTAAAGTTTGATATGATGCGTCGAGGCCTAGCGACTTAAAGTGCATTAAGTCGCCTAAGGTTTGTTCTGGCGTGGCTATATGGTCTTTTTTATGACAGAACTGCTTCCATCGCTTAATTTTATTGTTTCAAAGTCTTGGAAAAGCGAAGGTGCGTCTTGCTTGACAATTTTTAGGATTTGAGTTGACACATCCCGCATCTCCCAGTCACCCTCGATTGCCCCTCTCGTAATTAGGAAGTGCCTCAGTGCTCTGGCGTTTGCCGTGAATACTAATTTTGTTTCAATGGCGTTTGGGAGAATTGATCGTGCAGTTGTTCTGAGTTCTCGTAACTTTTCTTTGTTGGAAAAGCTGTTGCTTATAGATAATTTCTTTGCGCTCGCGATGAGCTCTCTATATAGCTCGACTGATGAATGCATTGCATTAAGCCATTTTTTATATAGAGGAGAATCTTTTTTTAGGGATGGAGGCGCAACAAAGTCCGCGTCAGACTCGTCGTAATACTGCTGTGAAAGCTGACTATATGAAAAGCCAGCGCGATGTCGCACAAGTTGATGGGTAAAACCTCGTGATACACCTGATACGATGAAAGTCCAACTTGCATGCTCGAGCACACTGCCATGCCCGCTATCAATGAGGTTGAGTATGTATTCCTGATTGCTTCTAGGCGATTGACGTTGACCAAAAGACATATAGCAAATTCGCCCTGAGAATTCGACTAAGTCATCGCTGCTTTTAGAGTCAGTTGTTCTTTGCCACACCATTTTTTCAGAATCTAAGAATTCTTGAATCGCGTCAAAGTCAATAGAGCTTTTTGCAACGCATCTCACAATAGGACTTGAGACTTTCATTCTGTCTCCTTATGGTCAGGTGCAGGTGCAGGTGCAGGTGCAGGTGCAGGTGCAGGTGCAGGTGCAGGTGCAGGTGCAGGTGCAGGTG
>NZ_JABMCN010000071.1:0-22503 GCF_013179515.1 Pseudomonas sp. CM27 | reverse complement strand
TTTTTGCAACGCATCTCACAATAGGACTTGAGACTTTCATTCTGTCTCCTTATGGTCAGGTGCAGGTGCAGGTGCAGGTGCAGGTGCAGGTGCAGGTGCAGGTGCAGGTGCAGGTGCAGGTGCAGGTGTGTCAATTACGGAAGGCTTTTTTTCTAGCTGGCTTTGCAGAGTTTTTATCTGTTCTTCCAACTTTTTGATGGCTTCGCCATTTTTTGATTCGCTGTGTCTATTTTCTAGAAGGCCTGTTGCAACTGGCAGTAAACTCGGCACAACGATCGCTAGAATTGCGAAAGCTAACGACAAGAGTCCCAGCGCAGCTATGAAATGTCTCCATATCACTCGCTTGATATCGTCGTACGACCTTTCTGAAATGTTTGCGAAATCTTTTGAAAGTTTAGATAGCTGCGTTAGGTTTGCACCGGTGCCTGGCCCTTTTTGATAGCCAGAGGAAGGAGCATTTAGCCTGAACAGGAGCAGAGTTGCTACGACAGAGCTTGGCTCCATTGGAACTGCGTCTTTACCCATGTTAATGAGACAAACCGTGAGTTTTCCGCTATAACCTGGATCGATATGACCTGGGTTGGTCATGATGATGCCATTCTTTGTCAAAGAGTTCGGAGGTAGGAGAATGCCTCCGATGTCTTTGCTTAACTGTATGTTTTCAGATAGTTCGATAATTATCGCTTCCCCTGCTCCTATACTGCACTGGTGTATCGCTAGGTCGGAGAAGTTCTGAACTTTGTTTATTTCTTTTATTTTGTCCGGGATATATATTTTTCCGACAGTCAGATCGATAGAAGCGGATTGGATCTGCCGGTGATCGAAAAGACGGCCAAAATCTATTTCTCCGGAGAGTACGGCTGTTCGGATCTCAGCGTCAGTTAATAGCAAACCAGGTCTCCAAAGAAATAGCTCAAGATACTCTTATAGTAAGTGAATATTGAATTTTTCAAAAGGCTCGCAGCGCCCGCCCCGTACGCCATCCAGGCCGGTCTGTTTTGCCGAAGTCCCAAACCTATTCCCCACGTCATCCCTCCAAGAATGCTGAGTGTTATCAGGGATCAAGGCCCCTGCGACCTGTGGGGAATGTCCTCTACGCGGGACTGGCGGCTCCTTACGTCCGGGAGCAAGGGCATCTCATGATCTGGCCTCCTGAGCACCGTTACCGGTGGGCGGGTGGAGGCTGTATTGGCTGACGAGACCAATACCGCGAGATCCTGAGCCAAGTGCAAGCAGCAATGCGATGACTGGGGCATGCCTGACTGTCAGTCAGGTGCAGTCCTTTCCCTGGTCTGCGGCACCATCATCTACAAGGCTGTTGCTGGTGACATCGGCGTTTGTCACGCCGATTGTCACGAGGGGGAATGCCGCAAAGCCATGTGCGATCAGGGCTGCAGCAGTGGTAGAAGTGCCCGTCTCTTTCCAGAGAAAGAGACGGGCACAGGTTGGCGCAGGATTCGGCCAAGCGGATAGGTTGCTGCAGGGCAGCGAGGTACGGACATCTGGCGCACGAGCGCTATATGTGTAAGAGCATCCATCACATGGGTAGTGACCGGGCGAGCTGCCGGATGCTTATCGCCCTTGGGGAGAACCACCGGGGGAGCGGCGTGACCTTTAAGGTTCGGGTCACCTGGGTGCTGTCATCGACAGTGCTTGCAACTCCCGGTCTACGCTTGTGGGCAATGTTCGTCAAGTAAAGCGATTTCAGGCATTTGGCGGCTGTGGATAATACTATCCCCCGGTGGGCATCAGTGGTTTTCCACAGACGTATGCTGTGCCAGCAGTTTTTTCTTAGGTACGGTCCTTTCAAACGGGGCGGCTTTGCAGCCCCGTTTGAAAGGACCCTCGGGGAGGAGCTTCATGCGCTGCTGTGGGTAACTTCACAGCGAGTTGAGTTGTGGTGCGGCGGGCTACTCGGTCCTCTTGGCACTGCGAAGGCGCGTGACGTCCTCGCCCGTCTGCTTGGCAAGCTCATGGGGCGTCATATGGCCCTCGCGGTTGGCGTCCAGAAACCGGCTCCACCAGGTCATGATCTCCGGCGCTCTTCGAGGAACTCGGCTTTGTGGGTATAGGCGGCGCGCACGTTGTCGCGTTCCTTGTGGCTCATCTGTCCCTCGATAGCCGGCTTCGATCAGTGCCCAGACTCAACCAGCGCGCTGCACGCCATGGCTCGGAACCCGTGGCCGCAGATATCCACCTTGGTGTCGTAGCCCATCGTCCTGAGCGCGGCATTCACCGTGTTTTCTCACATCGGTTTCCACGCGTTGGCATCTCCAGCGAGTAGCAACCCCAGGCGATCTCAAGGCGCCGTGTTAAAGGTCATGCGCGTTTTAGCAGCCGAAAGAAACACGATATTTCGCGCTTAAATCGCGAAACATTTCTATTCCCTCCAACTGCATGCGGCTGCGCTAAATTCCCCGCCCATCGGCATCCCTGCCGTCCACACTCCCCATTATCTCGCCGTGGATAGACCGTTGAAGAAGTTTGCGTTTGTGAGTGCAGCCGCTGAGCGTGAATACAAGAACCTTCCGCAGGACGTGCAGAATGATTTTGGCAAGGACCTGCGACGCATCCAATATGGTCAGGACCCTGATCGCCCAATCAAGTCGTTAACGGAATCTGTCGGCACGTGTGCGGTTGAGCTCATCATCAACGGCAGCCCGGCATTCCGGTGCGTGTATGTGGCCAAATTTGCGGACATGGTCGTCGTGCTGCATTCGTTTGTGAAAACGACCAACAGGTCTGACCGGCACGCGATGCAGGTCGCTGAAGAGCGGATGAAGGAACTCAAGCACGAGCTACGGAAGATGGGGTACAGGGTTTAGCCACCAGGCGCTTGGGTGATGACTATCTGGGGTGGTGAACCGGCATCGTTCGAAGGCAGGGTCAGGCTGGTGCGAAAGCCGAGCTTGTCGAGCATGTCCATCATGGCGTCCAAGGTGAATTTCTCGATCTTGCCATTTGCAAGCTCGGATACGCGGGACTGGGTAACGTTCAGCCTGGCTGCGGCCTCGTGCTGTTTGAGGCCCATTTTTTTGATGCAGTCCGTGATGAAAATGGACAGGTCCATTTTCAGGGCCATTTTGCTGGCCGTTTCTGCATCGTGGGTGGCGTGGAAGGGGCTTTCGTGGAATTGCAGTGCCATGGGCTGGCCTCGACGAAGTTATCTAAAATTTACGATAAAATCCTAGCGGGAGGAGGGTGGCAAGTCAAAGCGATTCTGTTTGAAGACGTGTCGGCATCTGGGTTGCGCTGGAGATCGGGGACTGGGGTTTTGTTGAGATTGGCGGGGCTGCTTTGCAGCCCATCGCAGGCAAGCCAGCTCCTACACCGATCGTGTTGGCTTGGGGTCTTTGTTCAAGCGGGGATGATAGGGGTTTGGCGAGGGCTGGAAACAAAAAAGGCTCACCTTTCGGTGAGCCTTTTGAGTACTGCGTATGGTGCCGGCACCAGGAATCGAACCCGGGACCTACTGATTACAAGTCAGTTGCTCTACCATCTGAGCTATACCGGCAATGGGGCGTCATTATAGCGATCGGTTGGCGTCTGTAAACCACTTACTTGCGATTGTTCGAAAAAGACCTAAGTCACCGCCCCAAAACAAGAATTTTCCTACCAGCCGCGGTGGATGGTGTTTACGTTCGGCTCGGTTTTGCCCGGGTTGAAGAACAGCTTGTCGTTGTCGCAGCCGCGCTTGCGGCACGGGCTTTCGGTGCGCATGGGCAGGCCGTTGTCACCGCCCAACTGCATGCCGGGGTGGTTCCAGCCCAGGTTGCTGTTGTGATGAGGTGGCGTGCCGCTGGCGCAGGCGGTCAGGGCCAGGGCCAGGGTCAACAGGGCGAGGGGTTTAGCTTGGGTCACGATGGTGAGGTCCGGTGGTCCATTGTCGGTCTGGCACAGCGCCAGAAGGCCGCGGGGCTGGCGGGCAGCGCGCGACTTCACTTTTTAATGATTTGGACGGCGGATGATACACCGTTGCGGCGGTGGGGCATTAGCCTTGTGTTGCCTGGCAGGACCTCTTCGCGGGTGAACCCGCTCCTACACAGGGATGGAATGCTCTTGAGGCCGGCGCGGTACCTGTGGGAGCGGGTTCACCCGCGAAGGGGCCAGCAGATGTACGAAAATCCTGAATCAGAACCCAAAAGCTTCAGGCTTTTGAAGCTTCGGAACTATCCTACGCGCGCCGCCGAAGTATCGCTGTTGTCGGGGAAATGGCTCACGGATACCGTTTATGGGTCGCTCTGGCGACCGGGTGTGAGAACCCGACTATGAACGTATCGGCTGCGTAATGGCGACCGTGCGCGGGCAGACCTCGGTCTGGCCGAGCTTCCTATGTTCACTCGGTTTCTCACCTCGTGCACGGTTGCCGCCTTTGTTCCGTGAGAAAGAATGAGCACGGCAACTCCTTTGAACGTAGGAGTACGACAATTGAAAACAAATCCACCCGATAACACCCCCAATCAAATCACCACCGCAGGCGTAGAAACCTTCCTCGCAGCCGGCAACCCTTCCCTGAACCTGCTCCGCGTAGAACCCGGTATCCCGGTGGACTCCGCCTATGAACATGTCTCGATTCTGATGGGCTACATCAAGCACCTGGTGCGCGAGGGGAATATGGAGGATGACCATAAATTCCTGGGTGCGGCCGATTACCTGTGCGACATGGCCAAGGCGTTGATGAACGATATCGAGATTGCCAAGAACAAGGCGCACTGATCTTCGAGCCGGGGCTGCTTTGCAGCCCTTTCGCGTCACCAGGCCGCTCCTGCACACCCGCGCAACTGGCCTCTGCGCCAACCACAAGAAATGTTTATGCACAAGTGGCATTGGCGCCTTGCGCGAAAGGCATGCCGGATTCCTATGCCGCTGGTCTTTGCGCAAATGCCTGTTTTTACTGGGCTTGACCAGCGCGCAGGAATAAGCCAAGCGTTTGAAATAGCGCTTGGCACCAACAGGTAATCACAAGCTTGTTCACAGACTTATCCACAGGTTGTGCTGCGGCTAACGGTCGCGTTCTGCGAGGATAAGCAGGTTGCGCGGCGTCAGCGGATAATCGCAGAACAGGCCCACGCGCACGTCGTAGCCTTGTTCTTCGAGGAACAGGGCACGGTCCAGTACCAACCACATTTCCAGGGGCCGGCGGAACAGGTTGCGCATGCGCTCCAGATTGCGTACCTCGGCCAGGCGCTGCCAGCCGGCGGCTTCCAGGGCGGGCCAATCGGGGTTGCCTTGCAATGGCAATTGCTTGAGCTCGGCCAGGTCACGGCAGTATTGCTCGAAAGGCTTTTCCAGCCAGGCCACGGGCAACGATGGTGTGGGCAGGTATTCACTGGTCTGGCGCTGCTGGCGCTGCAGCAGGTCGAAGCCCAGGCGCCGGGCCATCGATGTGTCGCGCTGGCGGCGTACGCGGGCGCCGGCGGTGACGGTTTCGCTCAAGGGCAGGCCCAGGTCGTCCAGCGAAAGCTGCAGGTTGGAGGCTTGCGCGGCTGTGGATAACGCCTGGTACTGCTGCGCGGCAATGCGGTTGTAGCAGCAGGGCGCCACGGCCAGCTGTCGGCAGCCCTGTTGGCTGGCCAGCTGCATCAGGCGCACGTGCAGGTCGCCGCAGGCGTGCAGGGCGACCACGCTTTTTTCGCCATGCAGATGACGAGCGCTGTCGCTGGCCAGCACGTCCTGCTGCACGTGTTGCGCGGGCAGGTGGTGGTGCGCGCTCAAGGCCTGGCCGGCGGCAACCAGTTCGGCGTCGTATTCCAGGCAGGTCAGCTGCTGGCCGGGTTGCAGCAGGCGGCGGCCGAGGTGGCCTTTGCCGGAGCACCAGTCCAGCCAGTGGCGGGGCGGCTCGCGGAATGCCAGGTGGCTGGCGAAGGCTTCGATCTGCTGCCATTTGCGGCCGGGGACGGCGACGTCAAGACGGTGGCTTGCAGTGGGCAGGTCTGTTGCCGGGAGGTTGCCCAGGGCGGCCAGCTGTCGGGCTTGCAGCGCCAGTTGCGGGAACGGGGCGGGCAAGTGGTCGGCTGCGCTGTCGGTTTCGGCGTCTGCCAGCGAGCATTGGCGCAGGTGGGCGGCCAGCTCGGGGTGGGTGGCTTCCCAGGGCAGGTTCAAGGTGGTGAAGGGGCGGGGTTTCCACAGCTGCTGGTGCTCGATCAGGAACTGGTCAAGGGCCTGGAGGCGGGCGTTCAGGTGGTGGCTGTGGAGGTAGCTTGGCATGGGATGTGTGTTGGGTTGAGGGCCTCTTCGCGGGTGAACCCGCTCCCACAGGATTGGCACAGATTTCAAGGCCTGTGGGGTACCTGTGGGAGCGGGTTTACCCGCGAAGATGGCTCAGGAGATATCAGCGCCCTTGGCAGGCGTCCACGCGCAACCAGCGCTCAAGCAGCTTGAAGCCTTGCACCAGCATGAACGAGATCACCAGGTAGAACACCCCGGCGGCAAAGAAGATTTCCACCGGCAGGTAGGTGCGGGCGATGATGGTACGGGCCATGCCGGTCAGTTCCAGCAGGGTCACGGTACTGGCCAGGGCGCTGGCCTTGAGCATCAGGATCACTTCGTTGCTGTAGGCCGGCAGGCCGATCCGCGCGGCGCGCGGCAGCATGATGTAGATCAGCGCCTTGGCCCGTGACATGCCCAGCGCCCGGGCGGCTTCGATCTCGCCTTTGGGGATGGACTGCAGCGCGCCGCGCAGGATCTCGGCGATGTAGGCGGCCGTGTGCAGGGTCATGGTCAGCACCGTGCACCAGAACGGATCGCGCAGGTACGGCCACAGCGCACTCGAACGTACTGCATCGAACTGGGCCAGGCCGTAGTAGACCAGGAACAGCTGCACCAGCAACGGCGTGCCACGGAAGAAGAAGATGTAGCTGAACGGCACGGCGCGCACATACCAGTGGCGCGAAGAGCGGGCGATACCCAGCGGGATGGCCAGGATCAGCCCGGCAACCACCGCAATGGCCACCAGCTCCAGAGTCAGGGTCGCACCCTGGGCCAGGCGTGGCAGCCATTTGAAGATGACTTCCCAATTCATTGTTCGGCCCTCGCAAAGCCGCGAGCGGCGCGTTTTTCCATGAAGTGCATGCCGGTCATGGCAATGACGGTCAGGCTCAGGTAGATGCAGGCCGCGACCATGTAGAAGGTGAACGGCTCTTTGGTCACGGTCACGCCAATTTGCGAATGACGCATGATTTCTTCCAGGCCGATTACCGACACCAGTGCGGTGTCCTTCATCAGGATCATGAACAGGTTGCCAAGGCCGGGCAGGGCGATGCGCCACATTTGCGGCAGGATGATCCGCGACAGGATGCGGCCCCTGGACAGGCCCAGTGCCAGGCCGGCTTCACGGTGGCCCTTGGGGATCGCCAGGATGGCGCCGCGGAACACTTCGGTGGCATAGGCGCCGAAGCACAGGCCCAGGGCGATAACGCCCGCAGCGAAGGCGCTGAGCTCCAGGCCCGGCATGTTCAGGGCTTCACCCAGGCTGTTCATCAAGCCCACGGTGCCGAAATAGATAAGCAGGACCCACAGCAGCTCGGGCACGCCGCGCACCAGGGTCGAGTAGAAACCGCCAAGCCATTGCAGCGGCTTGAGCGGGGAGGTCTTGGCCAGGGCGCCGAGCAGGCCCAGCACCAGCCCCAGCAGCAAGGCGCAAAGCGCCAGTTTTACGGTCATCACGGTGCCGGCCATCATGGCCGGACCGAATCCGTGCAGGTCGATATTCATGGGCAGGTCATTCTAGGGACAGGCGCGCCACAAGGGCGCGCCGGTCAGGGCGGGTCATTCGATGCTGAACGGGAAGTACTTGTCGTTGATCTTCTTGTACGTACCGTCGGCTTTGATTTCTGCCAGGGCTTTGTTCAGGTCGTCGCGCAGCTTGGTGTCACCCTTGCGCACGGCAATGCCGATCTTGTCGCTGTCCATCACCGGCTCGCCCTTGAACTCGTAGTTCATGCCGTCTTTGCTTTTCAGCCACTCGTACTGCACGTACTTGTCGGCGAGAATGCCGTCGATGCGGCCGGAAACCAGGTCGAGGTAGGCGTTTTCCTGGGTGTCGTAGAGTTTGACGTCGACATCCGGGAAGTTGTCTTCAAGGTAGGTGCCAGCCAGTGTGGCGCGCTGGGTGCCGATGGTCTTGCCTTTCAGCGAAGCCTTGTCGGTCTTGAAGTCGACGTTTTTCGGCGCAATGAACTGCAGCTTGTTGGAGTAGTAGGGTTCGGTGAAGTCCACCGCCTGCTTGCGCTCGTCGGTGATCGACAGCGACGACACCAGGAAGTCGAACTTCTTGGCGTTCAGGGCCGGGATGATGCCGTCCCAGTCCGAGGTTACAACCGAGCATTCGACTTTCATCTTGGCGCACAGGGCGTCGCCGATGTCCTTGTCGAAGCCGACCACGTTGCCGCTGGCATCCTTGTTGTTGAACGGTGGGTAGGCGGCTTCGATACCCATGCGCAGTTTTTCTGCGGCCATGGCGTTTGCCGACATCACCAGCGTGGCAGCAGCTGCCAGGAGAAACTTCTTGTAAGTGTGCATGTATTGCTCCGTTAGCGGTGGCTGGACATGAATTGCTTGCAACGCGCCGAGGTCGGGTTCTCGAAGACCTGCTGCGGCGATCCCTGCTCTTCGACCAGGCCCTGGTGCAGGAAGACGACTTCACTGGACACATGGCGGGCAAAGCTCATCTCGTGCGTTACCAGCAGCATGGTACGGCCTTCTTCGGCCAGTGCGCGGATAACGTTTAGCACTTCCTGGACCATTTCCGGGTCGAGCGCCGAAGTCGGCTCGTCGAACAGGATGACCTTGGGCTTCATGGCCAGGGTACGGGCAATGGCGGCGCGCTGTTGCTGGCCACCGGAAAGCTGGGCGGGGTAGCTGTGGCGCTTGTCGTAGATGCCGACCTTGTTCAGCAGCGCTTCGGCAGCCTCGATGGCCTCGGCCTTGCTCTGGCCGAGTACGCGGCGTGGCGCCTCGGTGATGTTGTCGAGGATCGACATGTGCGGCCAGAGGTTGAAGTTCTGGAAGACAAAGCCGATTTCGCTGCGCAGGCGGTTGATCTGGCGGTTGTCGGCGGCGAACAGGTCGCCGTTCTTGGCGGGCTTCAGCTTGAGGGCTTCGCCGGCGACCAGGATTTCGCCCTGGTGCGGGTTCTCGAGCAGGTTGATGCAACGCAGCAGGGTGGACTTGCCGGAGCCGGACGACCCCAGGATGGAGATCACGTCACCGTCGCGTGCGGTCAGCGAAATACCCTTGAGAATTTCCTGCTCGCCGTAGCGTTTGTGCAGATTGCGGATTTCCAGCGCGGGCGTGGCCTGAGCCATGTGCGGTCCTCATGTGTTCGGGTGCGTTCCCAGCTGTTGGCGGCCTTCCTGGCGTGCGCCAAGCTAGCATAGCGGCATTATGACGGCCAACAGGGTCGCCAGGGACTCTGGGCATTGGTGGGGCGGTTTGTCGCATCGCTACAGCGTAACGTCGCGCAGATGTCCGCGAAGGTGTCGCCCAGCACCAGAGCCTTGATGAAAAAAGGCGCGATGGTGCCAGCTTTGGCCTGCTCATGGAAGCGGTTTTGACCCATTCGCTGGTAAACCCGCTCCCACAGACCAGGCAATCCTTGTAGGAGCGGGTTTACCCGCGAAGGCCGTCACGCGATTTCAAGGTTGTACCCGGCGGTTGCGCTTTTTGGCGTTGCGCTGGTGCATAGGTGTTACCGAGGAGCACCTTTGGTGCATTTGTAAGTGAGTATTTCAGTAATCCGATGATTTGGCGGGCTTTCGGTCATGGTCTGGCCGAATGCCCTCCAAAGCGCAGCCTTGAAGGCTTGCAGTCGATTATGACGAATGGATTCAGCAGCTGGCGCGGTTATTGCCAGTATGAAACCGCCGATTGCAGCGACGCCTAGTCCAACCCCAGGCGCGCCTGGTTTCGCAGTCGGAGTGGTCCACTCCTTACAAAGGTAGTTTTATGAGCGGTAACAATTCCAATGACCTCGCTCAGGGGCTCAAACAACGGCATGTCACCATGCTGTCCATCGCTGGCGTCATCGGTGCCGGCCTGTTCGTAGGCTCCGGCCACGCTATCGCCGCTGCCGGCCCCGCCGTGCTGCTGGCGTATGCCGCCGCCGGTACGCTGGTGGTGCTGGTGATGCGCATGCTGGGGGAAATGGCGGTCGCCTCGCCGGACACCGGTTCGTTTTCCACCTATGCCGACCGCGCCATCGGGCGCTGGGCCGGTTTTACCATTGGCTGGCTGTACTGGTGGTTCTGGGTGCTGGTGATTCCGCTGGAAGCCAACGCCGCCGCGGCCATCCTGCATGCCTGGTTCCCTGCGGTCGACCTTTGGGCGTTCTCGCTGATCATTACCCTGGCGCTGACCCTGACCAACCTGTGCAGCGTGAAGAACTACGGCGAGTTCGAGTTCTGGTTCGCCTTGCTCAAGGTGGTGGCGATCGTCGGCTTCATCGCCGTGGGTTGTGCGGCCTTGTTCGGCTTTGTGCCAGGCAGCCAGGTGAGCGGTGCCAGCCACCTGTTCGATACCCAGGGCTTCATGCCCAATGGCCTGGGCGCGGTACTGGCAGCCATGCTGACCACCATGTTCTCGTTCATGGGTACTGAAATCGTGACCATCGCCGCTGCCGAGTCCAAGGACCCGGGCAAGCAGATCAGCCGCGCCACCAACTCGGTGATCTGGCGTATCTGCCTGTTCTACCTGGTGTCGATCTTCCTGGTCGTGGCTCTGGTGCCGTGGAACGATCCGGCGCTGGCCGAGCTCGGTTCCTACCAGACCGTGCTGAGCCGCATTGGCGTGCCGAATGCCAAGCTGATCGTCGACATCGTCGTGCTGATCGCCGTGACCAGCTGCCTTAACTCGGCGCTGTACACCTCTTCGCGCATGCTGTTCTCGCTGAGCAAGCGGGGTGATGCCCCGGCCATTGCCCAGCGCACTACCAAGGCGGCCACCCCGCATGTGGCGGTATTGCTGTCCACCGCGGCGGCGTTCCTCTGCGTGTTCGCCAACTTCCTGGCCCCGGCGCAGGTGTTCGAGTTCCTGCTGGCCAGCTCCGGCGCCATCGCCTTGCTGGTGTACCTGGTGATTGCCGTGTCGCAGCTGCGCATGCGCGCCAAGCGTGAGGCCAGCGGCGAGCAGATCTCCTTCAAGATGTGGCTGTTCCCGGGCCTGACCTGGGTGACCATTGCCTTCATCGTTGCGGTGCTGGTGGTGATGGCGCTGCGAGAAGATCACCGTGCCGAAATCATCGCGACTGCCCTGCTGAGCATTGGCGTGGTGGCGGCGGGCTTGCTGGTGCACCGCAAGCGTGAAGCTGCCGGTCGGGTTGCGCTGGATAACTGATCCGCACTGCAATGAAAAGGCCGCGTCCTGTGCAGGGCGCGGCCTTTTTTTGTTGCCGGCGATAGTGCCTGGGCGGGTTACGCAGGTCTATCAGCCAAACTGCTTCTGAAGCTGTTGCTGCTTGGCCACCAGTTCAGAGGCGGCGATATAGGCTTCCTGGAACTCGTCGCTCTCCAGCCAGGCCATGGTGGTGTCTTCGTCAGCGCCATCCAGCCAGGTGCGGTAGGCATTGAACACCAGCACGATGTAGTCGGTGGCGTGCTCTTCCTTGTGCCCTTTGAGCACCAAAGCCAGCAGCGGGTCGACCAGGAACACCGAGATCATCGGTACCAGGCCGTTTTCCTGGGCTGCCTTCATCTTTTCGAACATCTCTTTGTAGCTGTCCGATTCCATGGCCTTGTTGAACACCTGCTCGATGCTGGCGCTGTCGCCGGCGCTGGCCTTGACCGCCTGGCCGCTGCGTACCATACGGTTTTGCTTGGCCTTGCTGGCGGCGCGCTTGGCGCGTTTCTGTTGCTTGGTGGAGGTGGCCATGGGGGCTAGGGTCCTTGGGTGGTGCTGGAAAAGTGCGTATTGAATCGCAGATGGCAGTGAAACCCAAGCGGCATTGCTGGGTCTGACTCAGGCTGCCGGACATTCGGCATTCGCTCACAGGACATTCACGGATGAAAGCACCCGTCATGCTCGGCCTGCTGGCCGCCGCCCTGGCCGGCTGTGGCAACATCGCCGCAGTCAAATCCTTCAACACGCCCTATGGCTCGCCAAGTGCCGGCGATACCGCGCGCCTGCGAGTGATCGCCGACGGCATGGTGCGCGCGGTACCGGAAAAGGACTGCGTGGACTGGTACAGCCCCGGTGCCGGGGTGATTGCCGTACCGACCAAGGGTTTTGCCGACCGCAACGGCGAAACCCTCGGCATGCCTGCCGGTGCGCCAGCCCAGGCGGGTGACGCGGTCAGCGAGGTGCTGGTGCCGGCGGGCAAGCCGTTTACCCTGCACTTTCTCGATGGCGGTCGCTCGGCCGGTTACAACAGTGTGCAGAACTGCCTGGGCATGTTCTCGTTCGTGCCGGAAAAAGGCGCCGACTACGAACTGTTGGTGCACGGTTACAGCGCCTGTGGGGGCACCCTCAAGCGCCTGGACACGAACGAGCAGGTGGCCAGGCGCAAAGCCGACTATTGCAGCGCCTTGGCGAACTTCTAGGCCATCAGATTGGCCGGGCGAGTTACGGGTTTCCCACTAAGCCGCGTGAAGCCCGGCCGAACTGCAGTGCATCGAGTACACACCGTCAGGCTGTGGCAGCCAAGCGTTGGCTGCCAGGCCCTCGGCAAAAAATCACAGACAACAAAAAACCCGCACTAGGCGGGTTTCTTGTTGTCGCTTCGGGTAACTTTGCAACCACCAGAAGCTTGAAGGTGGTGCCCAGAGACGGAGTCGAACCGCCGACACGAGGATTTTCAATCCTCTGCTCTACCGACTGAGCTATCTGGGCGACGAGGTGAATTAAATAGATTTTCAGACCGCCCGTCAACGACTTTTTGAAAAAATTTTAAATTAATTCCGTCGCTTACGATTTTTGGGGTCATTCGGCCGGTGGAACGTAGCCTTCCGCCTGGGCGTAATCTTCGCCGGCGAAAAACTTGTCCATCTCGGCCTGGATGAACTTGCGGTCTTCGGCGTTCATCATGTTCAGGCGCTTTTCGTTGATCAGCAGGGTCTGGTGCTTCTGCCAGTCGGCCCAGGCCTTCTGCGAGACGTGTTCGAAGATTTCCTGGCCCTTGGCGCCCGGATACGGCGGGCGCTCCAGGCCTGGCAATTGTTCTTTGTACTTGCGGCACATCACGGTGCGGGTCATCGGGCGTCTCCTGCAGTCAGTTCGTCGGCCGCGCGTTTGAGCAGCTTCTTGACCGGGGCGGCAAGGCCCAGGCGCGGCGGGGTGGCGAGGTTATACCAGAGCCAGTCGGCCTCGGCCACGTGCTGGCCGACGGGGTCGACGCGCACCAGCCAAGGCTCGATCGCCAGCTGGAAGTGGCTGAAGGTGTGGGTCAGGCTGTCCATGGCGTGGCTGCCGGCCAGGCGCAGGCCGTGCTGGTAGGCCAGGTCGTCGAGCTGGGCGATGTCGTCCAGCTCGGGCAGGCTCCACAGGCCACCCCACAGGCCACTGGACGGGCGACGGTAAAGCAGGATGGCGCCGTCGTGGTTGGCCAGCAGCGGCATCAGCGTACGGCGCTGCGGCAGCGCCTTGCGTGGCTTGGGCTCGGGGTAGCGGGTTTCTTCACCATGCAGGTGCGCTTCGCAGCCACGCTGCAGCGGGCAGATCAGGCAGCTGGGCTTGCTGCGGGTGCACAGCGTGGCGCCCATGTCCATCATCGCCTGGGTGTAGTGGTTGGCGCGCTGCTGCGGGGTAAGGCGCTCGGCCGTGGCCCACAGCTGGTTAGCCACCTTCGGCTCGCCGGGGTAGCCGCCCTGGGCGGTGAAGCGGGCCAGCACGCGCTTGACGTTGCCGTCGAGGATCGGCGCGCGGATGCCCATGCTGATGCTGGCGATGGCACCGGCGGTGGAGCGGCCGATGCCGGGCAGCTCGGTGAGCTGCTCGACACTGCGCGGGAATTCTCCGCCATGCTGTTCGACGACAATCTTCGCGGCCTTCTGCAGGTTGCGCGCGCGGGTGTAGTAACCCAGGCCCGTCCACAGGTGCAGCACTTCGTCTTCCGGCGCCTCGGCCAGGGCCTGCACGGTCGGCAGGGCCTGCATGAAGCGGTCGAAGTAGTTGAGCACGGTGCTGACCTGGGTCTGCTGCAACATGATTTCCGACACCCACACCCGATACGGGTTGATGCCCTGTTGCCAAGGCAGGTCGTGCCGGCCGTGCTGGTCGTACCAATCCAGCACTGCGCTGGAGAACTGCTCGGGGCTCATCGCTTGAACAGCCCCTTGAGTGCTTCTTTGACTTCCGGGCTCACTTTGTCTCCGAGTTTGTCATCGAGCTTTTCATCGATCTTGTCTTTCAGGCGGTTGCCGGCCAGCTTGGCGGCAACCTTGCCCAGGCCGTCCTGGTCCAGGCGGCAGGCCTTGGCGCCCAGCTCCAGCGGGCCACGGCAGCGCAGCGGCACTTCAACCCCTACATAGCGGTCGTTGACCTGGCACGCCGGGTCGGGCATGGCACGCTGATCACCCTCGACCACTACACCAACGTTGTAATCCATACCCAGTACGCGCAGGTCGAGATCGCCATGGCCGTTGACGGTCAGGCCAGGAATGCGGGCCTTGAGGTCCGGGTTGCTGGCGACGCCATTGCGTATCACCAGGCTGCCGCGCAGCTCCTGGAACGGGGTGTCCTTGCCACGAGGCTCGCCGGTAAGGGTTTTGCGGTTGAGCGTGGCGATGGCCTGGCACAGTTGCTGTTCAAGGTTGGCGTTGACCAGCACGCCGTCGTTGATGGTGAAGTGTGCGTTACCGTTGAGGGTGTCCACCAGTGCCTTCTGGCTGTTGCCGGTGGCGGTGAGATCGCTGGCAAGGGTCAGCAGGCCTTTGACGGGTGGCGCCTGGTCCTTGCCTTCGGTCTTGATGAAGTGCTCCACCGGCACCCGCTGGATGTTGGTGTTGACGCCCAGTTGTGGCACCGCAGGGCGCACGTCGACCGTGCCCTTGGCTTCGAAGGTGCCGTTGTACAGCTCGCCACGCAGGGTTTGCAGGGTCAGCAGGCCGCCTTGGCCGACGGCCTTGAGCTGGGCATTTTCGATCGGCAGCTTGTCCAGGGTCAGCGCGCCGAAGCTTAGCTCGGCCTGCAGGTCGAGGACGCGCAGGCGGTCGACCGGCAGCAGTTTGTCATTGCTCCAGGCCACCTGGGTCGGCGCGTTAGGCAGCGGCGAGCTGCCGGCCCCGGCGACGGCGCTGGCCTCCTGTTGCTTGACCTCGGCCTGGCGTGCGGCAGTGGCGCCCTTGGCTTCTTCGCTTTTGGCCGGCAGGTAACGGTCGGCGTCGAAGGTGTCGCCTTTAAGCTGCAGGCGCAGGGCCTGTTTGGCGAAGTCTTCGACGGCCACGCGGCCACTGAAGGTGCTGTCGTCCAGCTTCACGGCCAGGTCTTCCATGGCCAGGCTGGTCGGTGTGCCCTGCAGGCGGGTGACCAGTTCCAGCTTGGCGAAGGCTGCCGGATCGTTGGTAGCCGGCAGCGGGCGGCCAATGCTGTCGAGGAAGGTGCGCAAGTTGAACTGGGCAATGGACAGACCACCGCTCAGTTGCGGCGCCTTGTCGAGATCACGCAGGTTCAGCTCGCCCAGGGCGCGCAGCTGGTTGGCCGAGATCTTCAGGCCGCTCCACGAGGCAACATTGGCGGCCAGGTCGACCAGCAGCTGGCCCTGGGCGGCAAAGGTCACGGTCTTGCCGCCGGTGGGTTCACCCGAGGTCTCGCCCGACAGGCGCATGTCTTCCAGGTTGTAGCGCTTGAGCTTGCGGTCGAAGCGCAGTTCGCCGGCCAGCTCGGTGCGGGCCTTGATGTTCGGCTGGCTGGCGCTGATGAAGGCGCTGGCCTTCAGCGCAATGTTCGCGCCCTCGTGCACCGGGCCGGTGCTCAGCTGGATGCTTTCGGCGCTGAAGCTCTGCCCGGTCTTGGCATCGGTGTACTGCACGCGCGCGTTGTTCACGGTCAGGCTGTCGATATCCAGCTTGACGGCGCGGTCGTTGCTGGCGGCGGGCGCCGAGCTTTGTTCGGCGGGTGCCTGGGCCTGCGCATCGGCGGGGGCGCCGTTCTGGGCGGGCAGCGGTTTGCCGATGTCTTCCCAGTTGCCGTGGCCTTGTTCGTCACGCGCCAGGGTCAGGTTCAGGCCTTCGACACGTACGTCGCTCATTTGCACTTCGCGCCGCAGCAACGGCAGCACCCGTACCGACAGGCCGAGCATCTGCAAGTCGGCGAACGGCGCCTTGGGTGTGTTCAGGGTGGCGATGCTGGCGTCGTGCAGCTCCAGGCCCAGCCACGGGAACAGGCTCCAGCCGATGTCACCGTTGAGGGTCAGCTCGACGTGCGCCTTGTCGCGTGCCAATTGGCGAATCTCGTCTTTGTAGTCGTTGGGATCGAAGAGGTGGGTCAGGGCGAAGCCCAGCGCCACGATGATCAGCAGCAACCCGAGAAGCCCCAGTCCCAGGATTTTGCCGAACGCTTTCATGGGCGAGTCCTTGTAGTCCGATTTTGAAATTCAGCGGCAGAGTATAGCGCCGCCGTGTACGGCCCTGCGTATTCGACAAGAGATGCAGGACGATTCCTACGTTTGCAACAGATGGTACGGCTTTCGACAGCCATGATTTTGCTTGTTCAAAAAAGCTTGCCTTGATTGGCCCTATCGCCGGCAAGCCAGTTCCCACAGGGATCGCATAGCCTTCAAGGCCTGCGCTGTCCCTGTGGGAGCTGGCTTGCCGGCAATGGGGCCGGTACAGGGAAAATGACCGTTTCAGCCAAGCAAGAATTAACGATATCAGATTGCTTTCACGCCACTTGATACTGCTAACCTTGCGCCGCTTTGCCTGCACATCCATATAAAAAGGATCAGATCCATGAGCAGTACCGTCGCGACGGGCGCCT
Source organism: Pseudomonas sp. CM27 (assembly GCF_013179515.1). Classification (GTDB taxonomy): domain Bacteria; phylum Pseudomonadota; class Gammaproteobacteria; order Pseudomonadales; family Pseudomonadaceae; genus Aquipseudomonas. Next base: position 5,598 of record NZ_JABMCN010000071.1, on the reverse strand, counting down.
CGGCCAGTGCGCCAGGCTTTCTGTCAAAGGAGCGCATCATCGCCCGCCCAGGCTTCAACCGCTGGCTGGTTCCGCCTGCCGCGCTGGCCATTCACCTGTGCATCGGCATGGCCTATGGCTTTTCGGTGTTCTGGCTGCCGTTGTCGCAAGCCCTCGGCATCACTGCCCCGGTCGCTTGCGCCGCAGATATGGGCTTCATGGCCCGCATGTTCAGCGCCGAGTGCGACTGGCCGATCTCGATGCTGAGCTGGATCTACACCCTGTTCTTTGTCTTTCTCGGTTGCTCGGCGGCCGTGCTGGGCGGCTGGCTGGAACACGCCGGCCCGCGCAAGGCCGGCCTGGTATCGGCACTGTGCTGGTGCGGCGGCATGCTGATTTCGGCCATTGGCGTGAAAACCCACCAATTGTGGCTGATGTGGCTGGGCTCCGGCGTGATCGGTGGTATCGGCCTGGGCCTGGGCTACATCTCGCCGGTATCGACCCTGATCAAGTGGTTCCCGGACAAACGTGGCATGGCCACCGGCATGGCGATCATGGGCTTCGGCGGCGGTGCGATGGTGGGGGCACCGCTGGCCACCGCGCTGATGGGGCATTTTGGCAATGCGCAGGAAGTGGGCGTGTGGCAGAGCTTTGTGGCGATGGCCGCAATCTACTTCGTGTTCATGACCGCCGGCGCCCTGGCTTATCGCGTGCCGCCGACCGGCTGGAAGCCCGAAGGCTGGACAGCCCCGGTGAAAAAGGCTGGCAATACCATGGTCACCGACCGCCACGTGCACGTCAGTGTGGCCTGGAAAACGCCGCAGTTTGCCTTGATCTGGCTGGTACTATGCCTGAACGTGTCGGCAGGTATCGGCATTCTCGGTATGGCTTCGCCGCTGCTGCAGGAAGTGTTCGCCGGCAAGCTGCTGGGCAATGAACTGACCTTCAGCCAGCTCAACGCTGCCCAGCTGGCGCAGATTGCCGCGATTGCTGCTGGCTTCACCGGCCTGTTGAGCCTGTTCAACATTGGCGGGCGGTTTTTCTGGGCGTCGTTCTCCGACTACATCGGCCGCAAGAACACCTATTTCGCCTTCTTCGCCCTGGGCGTGGGTTTGTACAGCATGGTGCCGAACATGGGCCACCTGGGCAACGTGGCGCTGTTCGTGGCAGCGTTCTGCATCATCTTGTCGATGTATGGCGGTGGCTTTGCGACGGTGCCCGCGTACCTGGCGGACCTGTTTGGTACGCAGATGGTGGGTGCCATTCATGGTCGTCTGCTGACCGCCTGGGCGGCCGCTGGGGTTCTCGGGCCGGTGCTGATCACCTACCTGCGCGAATATCAGCTGGCGGCAGGGGTGGAGCGTGCGGCGGCCTACGACATGACCCTGTACATCCTCGCCGGCCTGCTGGTGCTGGGCTTCATCTGCAACATGCTGGTGCGCCCGGTGGCGGACAAGCACTTCATGAGCGATGCCGAACTGGCGGCCGAGCGGGCCTTGAGCCACGACAAGGGCGCTGATGGCGCGCGGTCGCTGGAGTGGAAGGCTGCGCCGGGCAGCCTGCCACTGGTGCTGCTGGCCTGGGCTGTGGTGGTTGTGCCGCTGGCATGGGGTGTGTGGATTACCCTGCAGAAGACGGCGGTGCTGTTCCATTGACGAGTGATGCAGCCGGTTGAGTTTTCCGGCTGTAGCGGCCCTATCGCCGGCAAGCCAGCTCCCACAGGTACACCACAGGCCTTGAACATTGTGGGGGGGCTGTGGGAGCTGGCTTGCCGGCGATAGGCCTGCAAAGCAGCCCCATACGCGGTTGTATAGACCTGTAGCGCTATCAACCCCCCGTAATTGCTTGCCTTGCCATATGTCATCCGCGTTTCAAGCTGGCGTGTTCTGGGCCTATAATGGAACCCTTTTCGCCCAATGATTTTGCGGAGCTGGTGATGGTCGAACGTAAGGCTTCCGTCGAGCGCAATACCCTGGAAACCCAGGTCAAGTGCTCGATCAACCTCGATGGCAGTGGCAAGGCCCGATTCGATATCGGCGTGCCTTTCCTCGAACACATGCTGGACCAGATTGCCCGCCATGGGCTGATCGACCTGGATATCGAGTGCAAGGGTGACACGCATATCGACGATCACCATACCGTCGAAGACGTCGGTATCACCCTGGGCATGGCTTTCGCCCAGGCCATCGGTGACAAGAAAGGCATCTTCCGCTACGGCCACGCCTACGTGCCGCTGGATGAAGCGCTGTCGCGCGTGGTCATCGACTTCTCCGGCCGCCCAGGCCTGCAGATGCATGTGCCGTACACCCGCGCCAGCGTCGGCGGCTTCGATGTCGATCTGTTCCAGGAGTTCTTCCAGGGCTTCGTCAACCACGCCCTGGTAACCCTGCACATCGACAACCTGCGTGGCCACAACACCCACCACCAGATCGAAACCGTGTTCAAGGCATTCGGCCGCGCCCTGCGCATGGCCACCACCCTCGACGAGCGCATGGCAGGCCAGATGCCTTCCACCAAAGGGTGCCTGTAAATGCAGACGGTAGCCGTAATCGACTATGGCATGGGCAACCTGCACTCGGTGGCCAAGGCGCTTGAGCATGTGGGCGCCGGCAAGGTGCTGGTCACCAGCGATGCCGCAGTGATCCGCGAAGCCGACCGCGTGGTGTTCCCGGGCGTAGGCGCGATCCGCGACTGCATGGCCGAAATCCGCCGCCTGGGCTTCGACAGCCTGGTGCGTGAAGTCAGCCAGGATCGGCCGTTTCTCGGCATCTGCGTGGGTATGCAGGCACTGCTGGAGCACAGCGAAGAAAACAACGGCGTCGACTGCATCGGCCTGTTCCCTGGCCAGGTGCGCTTCTTCGGCAAGGGCCTGGAAGAAGACGGCGAGCACCTGAAGGTGCCGCACATGGGCTGGAACGAAGTGACCCAGGCCATCGACCACCCGCTGTGGCACGACATCCCTGACCGTGCCCGCTTCTATTTCGTGCACAGCTACTACATCAATGCCGGCAAGCCGGGCCAGGTGGTCGGCCGCGGCCATTACGGCGTCGATTTTGCCGCCGCGCTGGCCGATGGCTCGCGCTTTGCCGTGCAGTTCCACCCGGAGAAGAGCCATACCCATGGCCTGCAGCTGCTGCAGAACTTCGTCGCCTGGGACGGGCGCTGGTAGATGAGCAAGTCGAAGACCAAGGCACCGGTCATTACCCTGGCCCCCGAGCAGGAGCGCGAAGCGCTCGACACGCTCAAGCGCTTTCTCGAAGACCGTTTCGAGCTGCAACTGGGCTCGTTCGAGGTGGCCGAGGTCCTCGACCTGTTCAGCAAAGAAATTGCACCCCATTACTACAACAGGGCGATTGCCGATGTTCAGCTGCACCTCAAGGAGCGGTTCGAGAGCATCGAAAGTGATCTGTGGGCGCTCGAGAAGCCCTGAAACCCCAAGAACAGACAGGTTCCCAAGATGCTGATTATCCCCGCTATCGATCTGAAGGACGGTGCCTGCGTGCGCCTGCGCCAGGGCCGTATGGAAGACTCCACGGTATTCTCCGACGACCCGGTCAGCATGGCTGCCAAATGGGTCGAGGGTGGCTGCCGCCGCCTGCACCTGGTCGACCTGAACGGCGCCTTCGAAGGCCAGCCGGTCAACGGTGAAGTGGTCACCGCCATTGCCAAGCGCTACCCCAACCTGCCGATCCAGATCGGCGGTGGCATCCGCTCGCTGGAAACCATCGAGCACTACGTCAAGGCCGGCGTCAGCTACGTGATCATCGGCACCAAGGCGGTCAAGCAGCCGGAGTTCGTCGCCGAGGCGTGCAAGGCGTTCCCGGGCAAGGTCATCGTTGGCCTGGACGCCAAGGACGGCTTCGTGGCCACCGACGGCTGGGCTGAAGTCAGCTCGGTGCAGGTCATCGACCTGGCCAAGCGTTTCGAGGCCGATGGTGTCTCGGCGATCGTCTACACCGACATCGCCAAGGACGGCATGATGCAGGGCTGCAACGTGCCCTTCACCAAGGCCCTGGCCGAAGCCACGCGTATTCCGGTGATCGCCTCGGGTGGCATCCACAACCTGGGTGACATCAAGGCCCTGCTGGACGCCAAGGCTCCCGGCATCGTCGGCGCCATCACTGGCCGTGCCATCTACGAAGGCACCCTGGATGTCGCCGAGGCCCAGGCCTTCTGCGATACCTACCAAGGCTGAGGACTGAACCATGGCACTGGCCAAGCGCATCATCCCTTGCCTGGACGTGGATAACGGCCGGGTGGTCAAGGGCGTCAAGTTCGAGAACATCCGTGATGCCGGCGACCCGGTGGAAATCGCCCGTCGCTACAACGAGCAAGGTGCCGACGAAATCACCTTCCTCGACATCACCGCCAGCGTCGATGGCCGCGACACCACCCTGCATACCGTCGAGCGCATGGCTAGCCAGGTGTTCATCCCGCTGACCGTGGGCGGTGGCGTGCGTACCGTGCAGGACATCCGCAACTTGCTCAACGCCGGTGCCGACAAGGTTTCCATCAACACGGCCGCAGTGTTCAACCCGGAGTTCGTCGGCGAGGCTGCTGACCGGTTCGGTTCGCAGTGCATCGTCGTGGCGATTGATGCCAAGAAGGTGTCCGGACCTGGCGAAGCGCCGCGTTGGGAGATCTTCACCCACGGCGGGCGCAAGCCGACCGGGCTGGATGCCGTCGAGTGGGCGAAGAAGATGGAAGGCCTGGGGGCGGGTGAGATCCTGCTGACCAGCATGGACCAGGATGGCATGAAGAACGGCTTCGACCTGGGCGTTACCCGTGCCATCAGTGATGCGCTGGGTATTCCGGTGATCGCTTCGGGTGGTGTTGGCAACTTGCAGCACCTGGCCGACGGCATTGTGGAAGGGCATGCCAGCGCGGTGCTGGCGGCCAGTATCTTCCACTTTGGCGAGTACACGGTGCCGGAGGCCAAGGCCTATATGGCTGCCCGCGGCATCGTCGTTCGCTGACCGATTGATGGGGGCTTCTTTGCAGCCCATCGCCGGCAAGCCAGCTCCCACAGGTACAGCGCAGGCCCTGTGCCTTGTGCATTACCTGTGGGAGCTGGCTTGCCGGCGATGGGCCGCAAAGCGGCCCCAATAGCTTCAACCGTGATTCTTGCCGAGCAAAGCGTGATAAAGCTCGGTATCCCCAAGAATCCCCACCATCTTGTCATTCTCCTGCAGCACCAGCTTGTTACCAGTCTGGTAGCGAATCTGCAGTGCCTCGCGCATGCCGATATCCGCATGCACCAAGGTTGGCCGACGCCCCAGCCCTTCCACGGACTGCCCCGGCGCCCAGTTCTGCATCTCCAGCCCGTTCTGCCCCTGGCGCGCGCGCTTGATCGAGTTGCCTTCGCCCAGGTCCAGCCACGAATCGCCACCCGGGTCCAGGCACACCGAGCCATTCACCCGCTTGCACTTGTCCAGGCTGCGCATCAGGCTGCGGCCGCACAGCACGTTCAGCGGGTTGGTATGGGCAACGAAGGTACGCACGTATTCGTCGGCAGGGTTGAGCACGATCTCTTCCGGTTTGCTGTACTGGATGATGCGCCCGTCCTTCATGATGGCGATGCGGCTACCCAGCTTCAGTGCCTCGTCAAGGTCGTGGCTG
>NZ_JABMCN010000070.1 GCF_013179515.1 Pseudomonas sp. CM27 | reverse complement strand
GCGAGCGCTGGCGGGCCTTCAGCGAGTTGTGCAGGCGGCGGCACACGGCAAAGTAGCACTGCTCGGCCAAGGCTTTCTCGGCCAGGGTGATCTTGCCATCGGCATACTGCGCAGCCACGTCACCCATGTAGTGAGTGGCACGCCAGTAGGTCTCGGTGACCATCTCGATGTCGGTCGGGCCCAGCAGGTCAGCCAGCCACTGCACGGTCTGCGGCAGGGCTTCCTTGTTGTCGATGGTCGGCACGTCGTCGTTGTGTTTCTCGACGTCGGTCACCTGGATCACCAGCATGGCATGGTGCGCGGTCAGCGAGCGGCCGCTTTCGGAGAAGATGTGCGGGTGCGGCAGGCCCTGCGCATCGCAGAACTCCTTGAGCATGCCCACCACCACACCGGCGTAGTCGTCCATGTCATAGTTGATCGAGCTGGCATTGCGCGAGTGGGTGCCGTCGTAGTCCACGCCCAGGCCACCGCCCACGTCGATATGGTCGACCGGCAGGCCCAGCGCACGCAGTTCGCCATAGTAGCGGATGGCTTCCTTGAAGCCGTGCTGGTAGTCGGCCAGGTTGGCGATCTGCGAACCCATGTGGAAGTGCAGCAGGCGGATGCCCTGGTCCAGGCCGGCATCGCGGAAGCGCTGTACCACCGAGATCAGCTGGGCGGCGGACAAACCGAACTTGGACTTCTCGCCACCGGTGTCGGCCCACTTGCTCGACGCCAGCGACGACAGGCGCACGCGCAAGCCAACCTGTGGCTTGACCTTGAGCTCGGCCGCTTCTTCGATCACCAGGGCCACTTCCGACTCTTTCTCGATGACGATGAACACGTTATGGCCAAGCTTCTGCCCCATCAGCGCCAAGCGGATGAACTCGCGGTCCTTGTAGCCGTTGCAGACGATGGTACCGCCCTTCGGCGCCAGTGCCAGCACGGCCAGCAGCTCGGGCTTGGAGCCGGCTTCGAGGCCGATCGATACGTTTTGCGTGGCGATGATGTTTTCCACCACCGCTTCCTGCTGGTTGACCTTGATCGGGTACAGCGCGGTGTACTGGCTCTGGTATTCCAGGCGCGCGATGTTGGCGTCGAACGCGCCGGTCAGCTGGCGCACACGGTCCTGCAGAATGTCGGGGAAGCGCACCAGCAAGGGCAGCGACAGGCCGCTCTGGCGCAGCTCGTCGACCTGCTCGTACAGGTCGATCGGCGCGCTGTCCGGGCCGTTGGGGCGCACTTCGACGCGCCCGGCTTCATTGATGGCGAAATAACCAGCGCCCCAATGGCGGATGCCGTAAACACTGCGGCTGTCGGCCACGGTCCATTGGCTACCATCGTCTTTGCGTGTGCGTCGTACGGACATTCAAGTCCCCTATAGATAAGTCGAAGACACTGCCCCGCAAGGAGGCGGGCGCAGTGTAAAAGGCAAAAATGACGATTCGTCCGTGCCCAGCGATAGACCCTGGTCACGGCAACGAGTTTAGAAAGCACTGGGCAAAAAATCGCGCGGGTTGCTCAGCCGCCGGACTTTTTCGCCTTGAAGCCCTGTTTGATCAGCTCGCCGATCAGCAGCTCGACATGGTCACCCTGGATCTCGATGACGCCATCCTTCAGCGCACCACCGGTACCGCAGCGGCGCTTGAGGGTGGTGGCCAGCTCCTTGAGCTGGTGGAGCGGCAGCGGCACACCGCTGACGGTGGTCACGGTCTTGCCGCCACGGCCTTTGCTTTCGCGGCGCACACGGGCAATGCCATCGCCTTCGGGGATGATCTGCTGCTTGCAGGTACAGGCATCCACCGGCTGGCCACAGTCGGGGCAGTGCCGACCGCTGTCGGTGGAGTAAACGAGACCGCCTAGGGCGGCGAAGGAAGAAGCTTTCTTGGCCACTTTTGTTCCTCTGTGCTGAGGACAAAAACTGGTCGTGCCTTGGGGTTGAGGCCGACCGCGAAGCCCCACTCTGGCAGGGGCGGCGCTACTGCCGCAAGACCTGCGGCAGCCCGTAAAGGGCGCGCAGTGTAACGATAAATGCGGCGGTTGCTAAGTACAGGATTGCGGCATTTTGCGAATGTTTTGCGACTATTCGCGGGCACGCCCGCTCCCACAGGGACTGCGCCGCCCCTGAGAGCTGCACAAATCCTGTGGGAGCGGGTTTACCCGCGAAAGGGCCGGCAACTATTCCAGGCTAGCTTTATAGCGCTGCAACGCCGCCAACGAGTCCGGGCAATAGGGTCTTGTCAGGCTTTCCTCTTCAGCCAGCGCAAGACTGACAAAGCGCGCTTCGATCACCTCTTCCGGCTGCAACCGCAGCGGCGCATCCGACACCGCCGAATACACCGCGCACCACAACCGGTTATCCGGTTGGTCAAAGTAGAACCGCTCATGAAAGCGCAGCGGCGCATCTTCAATGCCCAGCTCCTCGGCCAGCTCTCGGGCCGCCGAGTCGGCATAGCCTTCCCCGGCCGCAACCATGCCGCCGGCAGCCACATCCCAATACCCCGGGTACAGCGCCTTGCTCAGCGTCCGTCGATGTACGCACAACTCACTGGCGCTGTTGAACAGCAGGATGAAGGTGCAACGGCCGATCAGGCCGCGCTCGCGCAGTTCAGCCCGGGGCAAGGCGCCCAGCACCTGGTCGGCTTCGTCCACCCAGGTGACCAGTTCGCGGTCGGAAGCCGCCCGATGGGCGGCCTCGGTTGGGCTGATGGCCATGATCAACCCTGCGACAGCAGTTGACGCAGGTCGATGACTGCCGCGTTGGCCCGGGAAATGTAGTTGGCCATGACCAGCGAGTGGTTGGCCCACATGCCGAAGCCACTGCCGTTGAGCACCATCGGGCTCCACAGCGGCTCTTGCGAGGCTTCCAGCTCACGGATGATCTGGCGCACGCTGACCGTGGCGTTCTTCTTCGCCAGCACGTCGGCAAAGTCCACCTCGATGGCGCGCAGCAGGTGCGACAGCGCCCAGGCCTGGCCACGGGCTTCGTAGAACACGTTGTCGATCTGCAGCCATGGTGTTTCCACCAGCTCTTCGTCCACCTGCGGCGCCTGGCCGGCAACCACCGATTCGGTCTTCAGCGTGGTGTTCAGCTTGACCCGGCCAACGCTGGCCGACAGGCGCTGCGACAGCGAGCCCAGGCGCGTAGCCACGTCACCCAGCCAGTTGTTCAGGTTGTCGGCACGGGTGTAGAAGATGGCGCCCTTGTCACCGGCGGCCAGACGGGTCTGGTAACGGTTCAGCGACTTGATGCCTTCTTCGAACTCGGATTCGCTCGACGGCAGGATCCAGCTCTTGTTGTCGAAGTTGAAGCGTGGCTCGGCCTTGGCCAGGTCGGCGTCTTCGGTGGACTGCGACTGCGAGCGGGCGAAGTCCTTGCGCAGGGCGCGGGACAGGTCGCGCACCTGGACCAGCACGCCGTATTCCCAGCTCGGCATGTTGTCCATCCACAGCCCTGGCGGGAAGCGGTCGTTGGAAATGTAACCGCCGGGCTTGTTCAACAAGGTGCCGGCCACGGTCTTCAGGGTTTCGATGGTGGTATAGCCCACTACCATCTGCTGACCGTTGTGCTCGGCCGCGGCCTGGGCGTTCTGCTGCACCGGGAACAGGTTCGGTTCCTCGCTCCAGTACCAGCCCAGGCCGATGCACACCAGCAGGTACAACCCGATCAGGGTACCCAGGGCACGGCTCCAAAGGCCGCCAACGTAGCTACGGGCGGCGGCGCCGCGGCCGTCGACACGCTCACGGGGCTCGGCTTTGGCCTCGCGGTTTTTCCAGTCCAGCATGGCTTTGTCCTTAAATTAATCACGACGGTTCAGGGGCTTGGACCACAGGCCTACGCAAGGGTGCCACGGCAAGCCCGCATGGCAGCACTATAAAGCAGACACCGCCTTGCGCATAAGCGACCATTCGGTCAGCAACTGAATATTGGTTCTTGTGGCTTTGTTGATGCAGGGCACTCACTCGGCAGGAAAGAGCTGCTAGCATAGAGCCATCATTGCCTCTGCACCTCCAACCTACAAGTAGCCAGGACATGAGCCAAGCAGTCGAGCCGAGCCCGCAGTGCCCCGCCCAACAGCTGATGCGTAGCGGCCTGCGCAAGGACGACCCGCTTGACCAGGTGCTGCTGCCGGCCCTGCGCAAGCCGGTGTACATCCTGCTGCAGGACCATGAGCGTGCCCTGCGCCTGGCCCAGCAACTGGAGTTCTTTGGCCTGGTGGTGCAAGCGTTGCCCAGCGCGGCGGCATTGCTTGCCTCGATCGGTGAATACCCGCCTGCGGCGATCATCATGGATGTCGACTTCACCGGCCGCGGCCAGGGCCTGCTGCTGGCCGCCAAGGTTCAGCAGGGCCTGGCGCAGCCTGTTCCGCTGCTGTTCTTCAGCCATCAGGAAACCGATACCCCGACTCGCCTGGCGGCTGTGCGCGCCGGCGGCCAGGACTTCCTCACGGGTACCCTGGAGGCTTCCAGCCTGCTGGAAAAGGTCGAACTGCTGACCAATGCCGCCCCTCATGACCCGCTGCGCGTGCTGATCATCGATGACTCCCGCACCCAGGCCCTGCACACCGAGCGTGTGCTGGCCAGCGCCGGCATGCTCACCCGCAGCCTGACCGACCCGATCGGCACCATGGCAGAGCTTGCCGACTTCCAGCCTGACCTGATCATCCTCGATCTGTACATGCCCGCGTGCACCGGCCCTGAACTGGCCAAGGTCATCCGCCATAGCGATCGTTATGTGAGCGTGCCGATCATCTACCTGTCGGCCGAGGACGATCTGGACAAGCAGCTGGATGCCATGAGCGAAGGTGGCGATGACTTCCTGACCAAGCCGTTTCGCTCACGCCACCTGATCACCACGGTGCGCAACCGCGCCGCACGTGCCCGGCACCTGAAGGCGCGCATGGTGCGCGACAGCCTGACCGGGCTGTACAACCACACGCACATCCTGCAGTTGCTCGAAGACTGCAGCTTCCGCGCCCGCCGCGAGCAGCAGCCGTTGAGCTTTGCCATGCTCGACATCGACCGCTTCAAGAAGATCAACGACCGCCACGGGCACCCCATGGGCGATCGGGTGATCAAGAGCCTGGCGCTGTTCCTCAAGCAGCGCTTGCGCAAGAGCGATTTCATTGGCCGTTACGGGGGTGAGGAATTCGCCATCGTCATGCCCAACACCGCTCTGGAGGCGGCGCACAAGGTGCTGGACGATATTCGCCGGCGCTTTGCCGAAATTCTGTACCCCGCGCAGCCGCAGGATTTGCAGTGCACCTTCAGTGCCGGGGTGGTGCAGCTGGATGACGGGCTGGATGCGCTGACCATGGCCAGTGCGGCGGATGAGGCGCTGTACCGGGCCAAGCATGCCGGGCGGAACTGCGTGGTACGGGTAGAGCCCTGAGTTTTGCACCACCCGTGCCGGCCCTTTTGCAGCACAAGGCTGCTCCTACCGGGCGTCAATGGGTAGGAGCAGCCTTGCGCTGCGAAAGGGCCAATCCAGGCGAAACAGATACAGGCACTCTGCCACTTTTTTCTGACGCCAACCCTCTGCCGTCATCACCCAGTCACAAAATCGCAATAACTTCGGGCACCTACCTCCCCCACTCCCCTCCGCAGGAAGTTCGCGGCTATGCGCCTGAAGTGGCTGACCAATTTCAACACCCTGTTGCTGGTGACCGTGTGTATCGCCCTGGGCGCTACCTTGTGGTGGTCGCAGCGTGCCCTGGAGCGCCCTTACCAGATGATGGAACGCTATCTGGGCCTTTCCCAGCAGTTCCAGAACCAGGCGGCAGGCAATATCCGGGCGTACCTGGGCAGCGGCGATGCGTTGCGCCATGCGGCGGCCATGGACGCCAACCAGCAGCTACAGGCCGCCCTGGCCGACTGGCCCGACGCGCTCGGCGACCAACTGCGCCCCAGCCTGAACAGCCTGCAGGCCTTCACCGCCAATGAACTGCTGGCCGCCGGCAAGCTGGCCGGCGACCCTCAAGCCCTGCTGCTGCAGGCCGAACGGGAACTGGGCGCCAACTTCGAGCAACTGGCCGGCTATGCCCGCGACAGCGGCAGCGCCGACGCCCACCGCTACCTGCTGCCGCTGCTCGACGCCACGGTACACCTGGGCCGCTTGTCGCTGGCCCGGGACAAGCTGGTCAGCAGCGGCCGAGCGGAGCTGGCTGACGAAGTGCAGCGCGAACTGCAACTGATCCGCGCCCAGGCCCAGGCCATCGAGGGCCTGCCATTGCTGGGCGTGACCCGCGCCGCCGAGTCGGGTGCCGACGACTTCGCCGCCATGATGGGCCTGGAATCCCAGGCCAGCGCCCGGCAGGAAGACATTGCCGTAGGCCTCAAGCGTGAACTGCAAAGCCTGCTCAGCCGCTACCCGGCCGAACTGCAACGCACCCGCGAACAGATCGAGCGTCGCGCCACCCTCGCCGCCAGCACTGGCCAGCGCCTGGACGCGGTGCAGCAGGCGATTGCGCGGCTGGAACCCGAAGTACGCGGCCAGCACGCAAGGATTGCCGCCGAGGTGCGCATCATCCAGGGCCTGATGATCGGCCTGATCCTGCTGATTGCCCTGCTGATCGACACCTTGCAACGCCGACTGGCGCGCACCTTGACCGGCCTGGCCCCGGCCTTGTCGCGCTGGGCCGAAGGCGACTTCGCCCAGGCCATCGCCCTGGGCAAGACCAATCGCGAACTGCACGACATTCAGGACTCGCTCAACCGCCTGCGCCAGTACCTGGTGGAGCTGGTCGGCACCATCCGCCACAACGCCGAGCAGGTGGCGGGCAGCAGCCACGCTCTGGCCGGCATGAGCGCCGCCCTGCACGATGGCGCCGAACGCCAGGCCGGCGATACCGGGCAGATCCGCGATGCCCTGGGCGAGCTGGAAGCGACCATCCAGCAAGTGGCCGGCGATGCCAGCGCGGCGGCCAATGCCAGCCGCGATGCCGGGCATGCGGTGGAACAGGGCCAGGCGGTGATTGGCCAAAGCCTGACCGGTTTGCGTGAACTGGTTGACGAGGTACAGGGCAACGCCCGCATGATCGAGCAATTGGCAGAAGAGTCGGCGACCATCGGCGGGGTGCTCACGGTGATCCGCTCGATTGCCGAACAGACCAACCTGCTGGCCCTGAACGCCGCGATCGAGGCAGCCCGGGCGGGAGCGATGGGCCGGGGGTTCGCCGTGGTCGCCGATGAGGTGCGTTCACTGGCGCAGCGCACTACCGGGGCCACCGGTGAGATCCAGGCACTGATCGACCGCCTGCAGCAGGCAGCCAGGAGCTCGGTGGCGGGGATGCGCGCGCAGCTGGAGCATGCCGAGGCCACGGCCGACCAGGCCCAGGCGGCGGATGGGGCGCTGGAGGCGATCGTCTGCGCCATCCGCACCATTGCCGACACGGCGGTGCGGATTGCCGATGTCACCGCGCAGCAGACGGGCGCGGTGAGCGAGATTCGTGACCACAGCGAGCGGATTCATGAGCTGGGTGAGGATAATTTGCAGCGTATTGGCGAAGGGCGTGAGCAAGGGGAACAATTGCTGAGCCTGGGAGGCGAATTAAACCGGGCGGTGCGGGCGTTCAGGGTCTGAGCCGGCCTGCACGATACCTGTGGGAGCTGGCTTGCCGGCGATGAGGCCAAAACAGGCAACACAAGACAGTTGCTCCCACAAAGCCAACCCACAACAGTTCCGTTATCATGGCCTGCACGTTCCACCTCGCGAGTCCGCCATGCGCCGCCTGTTTTTCCTGCTGTTCCTGCTGCTGGCCAGCCCTGCCTTCGCCACGGGCCTGCTCGACAACCGTCCCAGCGCCACCCTCGGCGCCGCCTCGCTGGCCAACAACGCCGACTTCCTGCCGGTCCACGAGGCCTTCAAGCTCAGCCTGGTCCAGGCCGATGCGCAAAGCATAAAGCTGCGCTTCGTCGCCACCGAGGGCTACTACCTCTACCGCCACCGCTTCCAGTTCCACACGGAACCGGCCGACATCGCCTTGGGCGCGCCGAACATCCCCAAGGGCGAAGCCAAGCACGATGAGTTCTTCGGCGACGTCGAGGTGTACCACGGCGTGCTCGACATCGAGCTGCCACGCACCGATCCGCGTGCCTTCACCCTGCTGGTGGGCTACCAGGGCTGCGCCGACAAGGGCCTGTGCTACCCGCCGGAAACCGCCCGCCTGAGCATCGATGGCCCAGGTGGCGCAGCCGCACCCGCCAGCTCCGAACACGGCTGGAGCTGGAAATCGCTGCTGCTGTTCTTCCTCGCCGGGGTCGGCCTGACCTTCACCCCCTGCGTGCTGCCGATGCTGCCGATCCTGTCCGGTGTGGTGCTGCGCGGCCAGGTCGGCGGCCTGCGCGGCCTGGCGCTGTCGCTGGCGTACGTGCTGCCGATGGCGGCCAGCTTCGCGGCACTGGGTGCGTTGATGGGCCTGTTCGGCGCCGGCCTGAACCTGCAGGCACGCCTGCAGTCGGCCTGGGTGCTGGGGCCTTTCGCACTGTTCTTCGTGGTGTTCGCCCTGGCCATGTTCGGCCTGTTCGAGCTGAAACTGCCGCAGGCCCTGAGCACCCGCCTGGACAGCGTCGCCAGCCGCACCAAAGGCGGTTCGCTGCTGGGCGCGGCGGTGCTGGGCGTGTTGTCCAGCCTGCTGGTTTCGCCTTGTGTGTCGGCACCACTGGCCGGGGCGCTGCTGTACATCAGTGCCAGCGGCGATGCTGTCGGGGGAGCCCTGAAACTGTTCGCCCTGGGCCTGGGCATGGGTGCGCCATTGCTGCTGATCGCCACCGGCGGTGCTGCCTGGCTGCCGAAAAGCGGGCCGTGGTTGAACACGGTTAAAAACGCGATTGGCGTACTGCTGCTGGGGCTGGCGATCGGCCTGCTCAGCCGTGTGCTACCGGGCCCGGTGACCTTGCTGCTGGTGGGCTTCCTGGCCGCCGGCGTGGCGCTGTTCCTCGGCGCCCTGGAGTTTGTGGTCAAAGCGCCACGCCAGCGCCTGGCGCAGCTGCTCGGCCTGGGCTTGCTGGTGTACGCACTGGCCTGCTGGTACGGGGCCCTGAGTGGCCAGGGCGATCCACTGCGCCCACTGCCGGCCGCAGCGCCGAGCGCCACCAGCAGCACAGTGGCACAAGCGGATGCCTGGCAGACCATCACCACCCCCGCCGCCCTGGATGCGGCCCTGGCCGAGGCCAAGGTGGCCGGCCAACCGGTCTTGCTGGACTGGTACGCCGACTGGTGCATCAGCTGCAAGGTGATCGAACACGAAGTGCTCAACGCACCCCAGGTGCACGCACAGCTGGCCGGCCTCAAGCTGCTGCGTTTCGACATCACCGAGAGCAATGCACAGCAGCGCAAGCTGCTTGATCGCTACCAGCTGTTCGGCCCGCCGGCGTTGCTGTTCTTTGCTGCGAACGGCAGCGAAATAACCGCTGATCGGGTCGTTGGCGAGATAAACGCCGGTGAATTCGCGCAAATCCTGGCACGCGTACGGGGCAAACTCGGGCTATAACTTCCCGCGAGCCGTGAAAAATCCTCGATACAGTGACCAGATTTAATTATTTGGTCACATACTTCGCGCGAATCTCGGACATCGTGCTGGCTATTGCCGGGAACTGGACACTTGCCGTCGCTTTACGGCACACTCGCCGCGCTGTGTCGAATTGCCCTACAAATCCAAGGAATCCGCAGATGGCAACGCTACTGGTGCTCCATGGCCCCAACCTCAACCTGCTCGGTACTCGCGAGCCAGGCCATTACGGCGCCGTGACCCTGGCCCAGATCAACCAGGACCTGGAGCAACGTGCCCGCGCAGCAGGCCACCATCTGCAGTACCTGCAGAGCAATGCCGAATACGAACTGATCGACCGTATTCACGCCGCACGCAACGAGGGTGTGGACTTCATCCTGATCAATCCGGCTGCTTTCACCCACACAAGCGTCGCATTACGTGACGCATTGCTTGCGGTGAGCATCCCATTCATCGAAGTGCACCTGTCAAACGTGCACAAACGCGAACCGTTCCGTCATCACTCCTACTTTTCCGATGTTGCCGTAGGGGTGATCTGCGGCCTGGGCGCCAGCGGTTATCGCCTGGCCCTGGAATCCGCACTGGAACAACTGGCTGCCAACGCACAGCCCAAATGATGAAAACCCTGGCCTCAGTGGGCCAGGGTTCGAGAGAAACGTTCTAGATACGTTTTTTGTATTTCGCCCCCTGACCGAACCTTTGGGAGTTGATGATTAATGGATATCCGTAAAGTCAAGAAACTGATCGAGCTGCTGGAAGAGTCTGGCATCGACGAACTGGAGATCAAGGAAGGCGAAGAGTCGGTCCGTATCAGCCGTCACAGCAAGACCCCAGCTGCCCAGCAGTTCTACGCACCTGCGCCGATGGCTGCCGCGCCTGTAGCCGCCCCGGTTGCTGCCGCCGCCGCGCCAGCCGCCGAAGCCGCTGCTGCCCCGGCCCTGAAAGGCACCGTGGTGCGCTCGCCGATGGTCGGTACCTTCTACCGCAAGCCATCGCCGACCTCGCCAAACTTCGCTGAAGTTGGCCAGTCGGTGAAAAAAGGCGACACCCTGTGCATCGTCGAAGCCATGAAGATGATGAACCACATCGAATCCGATATCGGCGGTGTGATCGACGCCATCCTGGTAGAAGACGGCCAGCCGGTTGAGTTCGACCAGCCGCTGTTCACCATCGTTTGAATCGCGGAGAGCCAACGATGTCTGCGAAGCTCGAAAAAGTCCTGATCGCCAACCGCGGGGAAATTGCCCTGCGGATCCTGCGTGCCTGCAAAGAGCTGGGCATCAAGACCGTCGCCGTGCATTCCACGGCTGACCGCGAACTGATGCACCTGGGCCTGGCAGACGAGTCGGTCTGCATCGGCCCCGCGCCATCCAAGAACTCCTACCTGCACATCCCGGCGATCATCGCTGCCGCCGAAGTTACCGGCGCCACCGCGATCCACCCGGGCTACGGCTTCCTGGCAGAAAACGCCGACTTTGCCGAGCAGGTCGAGAAATCCGGTTTTGCCTTCATCGGCCCTAAAGCCGACACCATTCGCCTGATGGGCGACAAGGTTTCGGCCAAGGCTGCGATGATCAAGTCGGGCGTACCGACCGTGCCGGGTTGCGAAGGCCCGCTGCCGGAAGACGAAGAAGTCGCCCTGGCCATTGCCCGTGACGTCGGCTACCCGGTGATCATCAAGGCCGCCGGTGGCGGTGGTGGTCGCGGCATGCGCGTGGTGCACAAGGAAGAGGACCTGATCGCCTCGGCCAAGCTCACCCGTACCGAAGCCGGTGCTGCCTTCGGCAACCCGATGGTGTACCTGGAGAAGTTCCTGACCAACCCACGTCACGTGGAAGTGCAGGTGCTGTCCGATGGCCAGGGCAACGCCATTCACCTGGGCGACCGTGACTGCTCGCTGCAGCGCCGTCACCAGAAGGTGCTGGAAGAAGCGCCGGCCCCGGGCATCGACGAGAAGGCCCGTCAGGAAGTCTTCAAGCGTTGCGTCGATGCGTGCATCGAGATCGGCTACCGCGGTGCAGGCACCTTCGAGTTCCTGTACGAAAACGGCAGCTTCTACTTCATCGAGATGAACACCCGCGTTCAGGTTGAGCATCCGGTGTCGGAAATGGTCACTGGCATCGACATCGTCAAGGAGATGCTCAGCATCGCCGCTGGCAACAAGCTGTCGTACCGCCAGGAAGACGTGGTTATCCGCGGCCACTCGCTGGAGTGCCGGATCAACGCCGAAGACCCGAAGAAGTTCATCCCGAGCCCAGGCAAGGTGAAGCACTTCCACGCCCCGGGCGGCAATGGCGTACGTGTCGATTCGCACCTGTACAGCGGTTATTCGGTTCCGCCGAACTACGACTCGCTGATCGGCAAGCTGATCACCTACGGCAAGGACCGCGACGAAGCCATGGCGCGCATGCGCAATGCCCTGGACGAGATCGTCGTCGACGGCATCAAGACCAACATCCCGCTGCACCGCGACCTGGTGCGTGATGAAGGTTTCTGCAAAGGCGGCATCAACATTCACTACCTCGAGCACAAACTGGCTAACCAGGAGTGATCGAGTAGTGTGATGTACCCAAAGCCCCGGCCCAGTGCCGGGGCTTTTTATTGCCTGTCCGCGTTTCACAAATCCTTGTAGGAGCGGCCTTGTGTCGCGAAAGGGCCGCAAAGCGGCCCCGGCGATATCCGCGGCGGAGCTGAAATCGTGGGGCCGCTGCGCGCCCCATCGCGACACAAGGCCGCTCCTACAGGGGATAGCGTCAGGGCTCCCCCTTCATCCGCGGCATCTCGATGCGGTGCTCGTGCACCCGTCGATACAGCGTCGCCCGTGATATCCCCAACGCCCGCGCGGCATCGGCCGGCTTCCAGCGATGGCGGATCAGCGCATCCAGCAGCAACTGACGTGCCGGGCAGGACACTCCGCTTTCAGCCGCCGCTACCGCCTCGCCGCGCACCTCGGTCGGCAAATCCTGCAACCGCACCAGCCCGCCTTCGCTCACCGCACAGGCATAGCGCAACACCTGGCGCAACTGGCGCAAGTTCCCTGGCCAGCGGTAGACCAGCAGCGCTTGCAGCGCATCGTCCGCCAACACCACTTCGACCGCGCAGGCCTCGGCTTCCTCGGCCAGCATCTGCTGAATCAAGCCCAGGCGATCATCGCGCTCACGCAGCGGCGGCAGCTCGAAACGGGCATTGGCCAGGCGGAAGTACAAGTCCTCGCGGAAGTGCCCGCCTGCCACCCTCGCCGCGAGGTCGCGGTGGGTGGCGCAGATCACCTGAATATCCACCCGCTCGCGCTGAGCTGCGCCCAAAGGCGCCACTTCGCCCTCGGCCAGCACCCGCAGCAGGCGGGTTTGCAGGTTCAGCGGCATATCCCCGATTTCATCGAGGAACAGCGTGCCGCCGTCGGCCTGCTGCAACAGGCCCTGCATGCCTTTGCTGGAGGCGCCGGTAAAGGCCCCGGCCACGTAGCCGAACAGCTCGCTCTCGATCAGGCTTTCAGGGATTGCCGCACAGTTCAGCGTAACGAAGGGCCCCGCGCGGCGCTTGCTCTGCTGGTGCAACTGGCGGGCGAATACTTCCTTGCCGGCCCCCGTCTCGCCTTGTACCAGCACCGCCAGGTTGCAGTCCTTGACCCTGGTCGCCAGCCGCAGGTGGTGCTCGATACGGGCGTCCTGGGCCTGGCGTAACGGCTGCGCGCGCTGGCGTAGCTGCGGTGCACTGACCCGGCCATACAGCCCGCCCAGACCTGGCAGACGCTGGGCAGACGCTGCATTGACGCGGCGCAGCTGGTCCATGTCGAACAGCTCACCGATGTGCTCTGGCAGGCGCCCCAGGCGCTCCACCAGGCGTTGCCGCGCCAGGCTGTTGATCGCCTGCAGGCGGCCATCGGCGTCCCACGCCAGCAGGTAGTCAGGCTGGCTTTCCACATAGCCCGGCGTGCCATGGGCGCGCATCACCCAATGGCCTTGGGCACTGTGCATGAAAAACGCGTTTTCGATTTCGCGGGCAGTCTGCTCCACCAGCTGGCGGATCAGGTGCTGGCTGCGACGGTCGTCCGGGGACTGCAAGGCCGAGACATCCACCACGCCCAGCAACTCGCCCTGCGGGTCGAACACCGGTGCTGCGGTACAGGTCAGGCCGATGAAGGCCGCGCGAAAATGATCGCGCTTGTGCACCGTGACAGGCGCCCTGCTGGTCAGCACCGCCGCCACCCCGCAGGTGCCCTCCTCGCCTTCCGACCAGCAAGTGCCCAGGTACAGCCCGGCCTTGCGGCAGTCGTTGCGGATGGATGACTCCACCCGGTAGTCGATGGTACGCCCCAGGCCGTCGGTCAGCAGCACGCAGTAGTCGGCGCCGCGCACCTGCTGGTGCAGGCGCGCCACGGCATCACTGGCGATACGCAGGAACAGTTCCGCACGTTCACGGCATTCGTTGAGCAGGCTTTGCGAGAGGATGCGCGGCCCTTGCTGAGAGCCAGGGTCGAGGTGGTGCAGGTCCATGGAGCGGCGCCATGAATCGAGGATCAGCGCAGGCACCGGCGCCTGCGGCAGGCGATCGGCGTTCTTCAGCACCCTGCTGACGCAGTCGACATGGGCTCGGGAGTTCGCGGCAAGCATTCAGGCCCTCCGGTTCTCGTTGCTGTTCTTGTCGTTGTGCGGCCATTAAGCGCTTCCGAACATGCCCCGACAAGCACTGCGTGATTACCGGCTCACTTGAGACGCAGCGTCTCGGCGTCTCGGCAATTACCACCCTGCGCAGGCACCCGGCGTCTCGCCGGCGCTGCCGTCAATGTGCGGCCGAGCGCATTCAGACCGCTCTGCCTCAGGTATTTCAGCGCAGCCGCAGAAAGCTGGCACCGGGCTTGCTCCTGCCTTATGGCAAACAACAATACGAGGTGCGCCATGCCGCTACCCGCCCCGACTGTCGGGATCATTGCCAACCCGGCCTCAGGCCGCGACCTGCGCCGCCTGACCGCCAATGCCGGGCTCTATTCGAGCACCGACAAGGCCTCGGCCATCCAGCGCCTGCTTGCTGCCTTCGGCGCCACCGGCATCGGCCAGGTGCTGCTGCCCAGCGACATGACCGGCATCGCTGCCGCCGTGCTCAAGGCCAGCAACGGCCCGGTCGCCCATGACCAGCACTGGCCTGCCATTGAAATACTCGACCTGCCACTGACCCAGACCGTGGCCGATACCCACCAGGCCACCCGACGCATGGTCGAACGCGGCGTGGCGATGATCGCCGTGCTCGGTGGCGACGGCACCCACAAGGCAGTCGCCGCCGAGGCCGGTGACATACCCCTGCTGACCCTGTCCACCGGTACCAACAACGCTTTCCCCGAGTTGCGCGAAGCCACCAGCGCGGGCTTGGCCGGCGGCTTGCTCGCAAGCGGCCAGGTGCCCGCCAGCATCGGCCTGCGCCGCAACAAACGCCTGCTGGTGAAGGTACCCGAGCAACAACTTGCGCAGTGGGCCCTGGTGGAAGTGGCGGTGTCACCCCAGCGCTTCATCGGTGCACGCGCGCTCAGCCGCAGCGAAGACCTGAGCGAAGTGTTCGCCTGTTTTGCCGAGCCTCACGCCATCGGCCTGTCGGCCCTGTGCGGCCTGTGGTGCCCGGTCTCGCGCCAGGACCCGCACGGCGCCTGGGTACGCCTGAACCCGGGTGCCGACCAGGCGCTGCTCGCGCCACTGGCGCCCGGCCTGCTGCAGGGCTGCGGCATCACCGCCAGCGGCACGCTGACAGCGGGCGTCGCCCACCGCCTGAGCCTGGCCAGCGGCACGCTGGCCCTGGACGGCGAACGCGAAATCGAATTTGCCGAGCACGACACCCCCACCATCACCCTCGACCACCAAGGCCCGCTGAGCGTGGATGTCGAGGCCGTGCTGGCGCATGCCGCCCGCCACCACCTGCTGGCCGTGCCTCGCGGCCATCGGCTGCACCCTGCAAACCCGCGTTGAGACAACCCTGGAGAACAACAAGATGTCCAATCAACTGAGTACCGAACAACTGCTGCATGCCTATGAAGTGATGCGCACCATCCGCGCCTTTGAAGAACGCCTGCACATAGAGTTCGCCACCGGCGAAATCCCTGGCTTCGTCCACCTGTATGCCGGCGAAGAGGCTTCCGCCGCCGGGGTCATGGCCCACCTGCGCGATAGCGATTGCATCGCCTCGACCCACCGTGGCCACGGCCACTGCATCGCCAAGGGCGTCGATGTGTACGGCATGATGGCCGAAATCTACGGCAAGAAGACCGGCGTGTGCGGGGGCAAGGGCGGCTCGATGCACATTGCCGACCTGGAAAAGGGCATGCTCGGTGCCAACGGCATCGTCGGTGCGGGTGCGCCACTGGTGGCCGGTGCTGCCCTGGCCGCCAAGCTCAAGGGCCGCGACGACGTGTCGGTGGCGTTCTTCGGCGACGGTGCCTCCAACGAAGGCGCGGTGTTCGAAGCCATGAACATGGCGTCGATCATGAACCTGCCGTGCATCTTCGTCGCCGAGAACAATGGCTACGCCGAAGCCACTGCCTCGAACTGGTCGGTGGCTTGCGACCACATCGCCGACCGCGCCGCCGGTTTCGGCATGCCCGGTGTCACCATCGACGGCTTCGACTTCTTTGCCGTGCATGAAGCCGCCGGGGCAGCCATCGAGCGTGCGCGTGCCGGGCAAGGGCCGTCGCTGATCGAGGTCAAGCTCAGCCGCTACTACGGGCACTTCGAAGGTGACGCGCAAACCTACCGCGCGCCCGACGAAGTGAAGAACCTGCGCGAAACCCGCGACTGCCTGATGCAGTTCCGCAACAAGACCACCCGTGCCGGCCTGCTCACCGCCGAGCAACTGGACGCCATCGACGCCCGCATCGAAGACCTGATCGAAGACGCCGTGCGCCGTGCCAAGTCCGATCCCAAGCCGCAGCCCGTCGATTTGCTCACCGACGTCTACGTCGCCTACCCCTGAGCCCCGGACTACAAGAACAACAGGAGAACCACCATGCCAAGAAAGATTAGCTACCAGCAGGCCATCAACGAAGCCCTGGCCCAGGAAATGCGCCGCGACAACAGCGTGTTCATCATTGGCGAAGACGTGGCCGGCGGGGCCGGTGCGCCCGGTGAAGAAGACGCCTGGGGTGGCGTGCTGGGCGTGACCAAAGGCTTGTATCACCAGTTTCCGGGGCGTGTGCTCGACGCACCGCTGTCGGAAATCGGCTACGTCGGTGCTGCGGTCGGTGCTGCAACCCAAGGCCTGCGCCCGGTGTGCGAACTGATGTTCGTCGATTTTGCCGGCTGCTGCCTGGACCAGATCCTCAACCAGGCTGCCAAGTTCCGCTACATGTTCGGCGGCAAGGCGGTCACCCCGCTGGTGATGCGCACCATGTATGGCGCCGGCTTGCGCGCGGCAGCCCAGCACTCGCAGATGCTGACCTCGCTGTGGACGCACATCCCCGGCCTGAAAGTGGTCTGCCCGTCCTCCCCCTACGATGCCAAGGGCTTGCTGATCCAGGCCATCCGCGACAACGACCCGGTGATCTTCTGCGAGCACAAGCTGCTGTACAGCATGCAGGGCGAGGTGCCGGAAGAGGTGTACACGGTGCCGTTCGGCGAAGCCAACTTCCTGCGTGATGGCGATGACGTGACCCTGGTCACCTACGGCCGCATGGTGCATGTGGCGCTGGAGGCCGCCAACAATCTGGCCCGCCAGGGCATCGACTGCGAAGTGCTGGACCTGCGCACCACCAGCCCGCTGGACGAAGACAGCATTCTGGAAAGCGTGGAGAAGACCGGCCGCCTGGTGGTGATCGACGAGGCCAACCCGCGCTGCTCGATGGCCACCGACATCAGCGCACTGGTGGCGCAGAAAGCCTTCGCTGCGCTCAAGGGCCCGGTCGAGATGGTCACCGCGCCGCACACCCCGGTGCCGTTCTCCGATGCGCTGGAAGACCTGTACATCCCTGACGCGGCGAAAATCGAGGCCGCCGTGCGCAAGGTGATCGAAGCTGCAAGGAGTGCCGCATGAGCCAGATCCATACCCTGACCATGCCCAAGTGGGGCTTGTCGATGACCGAGGGCCGGGTAGACACCTGGCTGAAGCAGGAAGGTGACCCGATCAACAAGGGCGACGAGGTGCTGGACGTCGAGACCGACAAGATCAGCAGCAGCGTCGAAGCACCGTTCAGCGGTGTGCTGCGCCGCCAGGTGGCCAGGCCGGATGAAACCCTGCCGGTCGGCGCACTGCTGGCAGTGGTGGTGGAGGGCGAGGCCGAGGAAGCCGAAATCGATGCGCTGGTACAGCGCTTCCAGGCCGAATTCGTCGCCGAAGGTGGCGCCGACCAGGCCCAGGGGCCTGCTCCGCAGAAAGCCGAAGTGGGCGGTCGGCTGCTGCGCTGGTTCGAGCTGGGTGAAGGCGGCACGCCGCTGGTGCTGGTGCATGGTTTTGGTGGCGACCTCAACAACTGGCTTTTCAACCACCCGGCACTGGCTGTCGAGCGCCGGGTAATCGCCCTCGACCTGCCGGGCCACGGCGAGTCGGCCAAGGCCCTGCAGCGTGGTGACCTGGATGAACTGAGCGAAACCGTGCTGGCCTTGCTCGATCACCTGGACATCGCCAAGGCCCACCTGGCCGGCCATTCCATGGGTGGCGCGGTCTGCCTGAACCTGGCGCGCCTGGCGCCGCAGCGGGTGGCCAGCCTGAGCCTGGTGGCCAGCGCCGGGCTGGGCGAGGCGATCAACGCGCAGTACCTGCAAGGTTTCGTCGCCGCTGCCAACCGCAATGCCTTGAAGCCGCAGATGATGCAGCTGTTTGCCGACCCGGCGCTGGTCACCCGGCAAATGCTCGAGGACATGCTCAAGTTCAAGCGCCTGGAGGGTGTGGATCAGGCCCTGCAGCAGCTGGCCTCGGCGCTCGCCGACGGCGACCGGCAGCGCCATGACCTGCGCGGTGTGTTGGGGCAACACCCGGCGCTGGTGGTGTGGGGCGGCAAGGACGCGATCATCCCGGCCAGCCATGCCGAGGGGCTGGAGGCTGAAGTGCTGGTGCTGGCGGAGGCCGGGCATATGGTGCAGATGGAGGCGGCTGATGAGGTGAATCGGCGGATGATGGACTTTTTGCGAGGGCGTTGAGGGCGCATGCCTCTCGCTGTCTCAGGATCCAATTCTGCGTCATACTCGGCAGACCTATAGCCCGGTCCTCGCCATGCGTCCACTGCTCCCCATCACCTTGGTCCTGCTGCTCGCCGCCTGTGGCGATGGCGAATCGCTGCTCCCGCCGGACGCACGCCTGCCTGACGGCGGGCGCTACCGGGGCCAGGTGGTCGATGGCCTGTTGCAGGGCGAGGGCCGCATCGACTACCCCAACGGCAGCTGGTACGCCGGCAGCTTCAAGGACGGCCAATGGCATGGCCCGGGTGAATGGCACGGCCAGAACGGCGAGGTGTACCGGGGCCAGTTCAGCGAAGGGCTGTTCCAGGGCCTGGGGGACCTGACAACCCCCGGCAGCCACTATGCCGGCACCTTCAACCACGGTCGCCGCGATGGCGAAGGCACCCTCAAGCAAGCCGACCAGACCTACCGTGGCCAGTTCAAGGACGACCTGTACGAAGGCGCAGGCGAACTGGAGCTGGCCGACGGCAGCCGCTACCAGGGCCTTTTCGCCAAGGGCAAGCCCAACGGCGCCGGCGTGCGCAGCGATGCCAGCGGCAACCAGTTCAGCGGCCGCTTCGTCAATGGCCAGCTGCAAGGCAGCGGCACCTACGACAGTGTCGACGGCGAGCAGTACATCGGTGAGTTCAAGGACAACCGCCTGGAGGGCCGTGGCCGCTACGAAAACGCCGATGGCGATGTGTGGATCGGCGAATTCAAAGACGGCTCGCTGTCCGGCGAAGGCGAACTGCTAGGCAGTGACGGCAGCCACTACAAGGGCAATTTCGTCGACTGGCGGCTGTCCGGTCATGGCAGCCTGCAGCTGGCCGACGGCAGCAAGTATATTGGCGGCTTCCTCGACGATGCCTACCACGGCAAGGGCCAGCTGACCTTGGCCAGCGGCAGGGTCGAAAGCGGCATGTGGGCCAATGGCGTGCGCGTGCGCGACCACAAAGGCAAGCTGCTGTCCGACCCGCTGGACCTGGCCCTGCTCAACCAGGGTCGGCTGCTGGAGGAGGCGCTGGCCCGGGTACCGCGCTCGGCCCCGCCGATCCAGCTGTACAGCCTGGTAGTGGCCGGCGATGGCCAGCAAAGCGTGTTCCTGCGCGAAGCCGACTACGTCAGCAACATGCTCAAGGTGCGTTTTGGCGCCCGTGGCCAGGTGACCCTGGTCAACCACCGCGACCACATGGCCACCCGCCCCATGGCCACCCGCGAGAACCTCACCCGCGCCGCCAGCACCTTGGCCGAACGCAGCGGCCCCGAAGACCTGGTGTTCATCTACCTCACCAGCCATGGCAGCCACGACCACCAGCTGGTGCTCGACCAGCCGCGCCTGCAACTGGCCGACCTGACCGCTGACGAACTGGCCAGCGCCCTCGCGCCGCTGAAGGACCGAGACAAGGTAATCGTCATATCCGCCTGCTATTCCGGGGGCTATATCGCCCCGCTCAAGGATGAACGCACGCTGATCATGACCGCCGCCAGAGCTGACCGCGTGTCCTTCGGGTGTTCGGAAGAAGCCGATTTCACCTACTTTGGCGATGCCCTGTTTGCCGAAGCACTGAACCAGACCGACGACCTGAAACAAGCGTTTGAACTGGCACGCGCCAGCGTTGCCGAAAGGGAACACAGAGAAGGCTTCGAAGCCTCTGAACCGCAGCTGTGGGCCCCCCCGACGGTGCTTGAGCACTGGCAGCACTTGCGCCGCCAGCAAGCCGAGGAGGCACTGCGCAATGCCACGCAGGCCAACATGGGGGAACAGGCAAAAACGCCCGGCAGCCACTAAGCTTGAGTGTAACAAGGGAGAGACATCATGTACTTGACGCCTCAGCATGTCCTGCTTGCCGGAGCCACCGGCCTGACCGGTGAACACCTGCTCGACCGCCTGCTCAACGAGCCGACCATTACCCGGGTGCTCGCGCCTACCCGTCGGCCCCTGGCCGAGCACCCGCACCTGGAAAACCCGGTGGGCGACCCGGCCGTGTTCCTGCCGCAGCTGGCCGGGCGGGTCGATATCGCCTACTGCTGCCTGGGGACCACGCTGAAGCAGGCCGGCTCCGAGTCAGCCTTCCGCGCGGTGGACCTGGACATGGTGGTGGCGTTCAGCAAGCGTGCCCGGGAAATGGGCGCGCGGCATCTGTTGGTGGTCAGTGCGCTGGGCGCGGACCCCAAGTCGTCGATTTTCTACAACCGGGTGAAGGGCGAAATGGAAGAGGCGCTGAAGGCTCAGAACTGGCCACAGCTGACCATCGTGCGGCCGTCGTTGCTGCTGGGCGAGCGGATTCAGCCACGGCTCGGTGAACAGCTGGCTTCACCGTTTTCCAGGCTGATACCCGGAAAATATCGGGGGATCGAGGCCTGCACGCTGGCCCGGGCGCTGTGGCGCCTGGCGCTGGAGGAAGAAGACGGGATACGGGTTGTGGAGTCGGATGAGTTGCGCAGGTTGGGCAAGATATAGCCGTTACAGGCCGCCGGTGGCCTGGAAGCCTACCCCGGCCGCCGTCAGCAACGACAACGGCAGCAACAGGGTGTCGAGCAACATGCTGCCAGGCAGGTCCAGCGCTGGGTAACCCGGCGCGTCAGCCCCGTAGCGATCTCGCGGGCAGCAGCCACCATTGATCACATACAAGTCCAACCGGGTACCGGCATACACTACCGGTGCCCCGGGTTTGTTGGCGTCCAGCGTGCGCACCGTGGCACAGCCACTCAACAGTCCCAGGGTCAGCAAACCAGCCAGCGCTCGCTTCAATCATCCACCCCGTAATGATGCTCGCCCCAACGCGGCAACATGTCCTGGGGAATGTTCAGCAGGTTGAGCACACGCGCCACGACAAAGTCGACCAGATCGTCGATGGTCTGTGGCTGATGATAGAAGCCCGGCGCCGCCGGCAGGATCACTGCGCCCATCTGCGACAGCTTCAGCATGTTCTCCAGGTGGATGGTGGAAAACGGCGCCTCGCGAGGCACCAGGATCAGCTGACGGCGCTCCTTGAGGGTAACGTCGGCCGCGCGCTCGATCAGATTGTTGCAGGCACCGGTGGCAATCGCCGACAGGGTGCCGGTGGAACAGGGCACCACCACCATCGCCGCCGGGGCACCGGAACCCGAGGCTACCGGCGACATCCAGTCTTCCTTGCCGTACACACGGATCTGCCCGTCGGCGGCGCCGGTGTATTCGGTGAGGAACGCCTGCATGGCCTGGGGCTTGGCCGGCAGCAGCACGTCGGTCTCGGTGGCCATTACCAGTTGCGCAGCCTTGGAGATCAGGAAGTGCACCTCACGGTCTTCGCGCACCAGGCAATCAAGCAGTCGCAGGCCATATTGGGCGCCCGAGGCGCCCGTCATGGCCAGGGTGATGCGTTCCGGCCCGCTCACTTCAGCGCCTCGGCCAGCTTGCCGTGCAGGCCGCCAAAGCCGCCGTTGCTCATGATCACCACGTGGGTGCCTGGGCGGGCCTGGCCCTTGATCCGTTCGATGATCGCCTCGAGGCTGTCAGCCACCACGCTCGGCACTTTGCATTGTGCGGCGGTGGCCGCCAGGTCCCAGCCGAGGTTGGCCGGCGCGTACCAGATCACCTGGTCAGCGTCGTTGACGCTTTCCGGCAGGCCGTCGCGGTGGGCACCCAGCTTCATCGAGTTAGAACGTGGCTCGATCACCGCGATCACCGGGGCCTCGCCAACGCGCTTGCGCAGGCCGTCGAGGGTGGTGGCGATGGCGGTGGGGTGGTGGGCGAAATCATCGTAGATGGTCACGCCCTGCACTTCGGCAACCGTTTCCATGCGCCGCTTGACGCTCTTGAAAGCACTCAGGCCGTCGATGCCCATGGCCGGCACCACGCCCACGTGACGGGCCGCTGCCAGGGTGGCGAGGGCGTTGGCAACGTTGTGCTGGCCGGTCAGTGGCCAGTCGACAATGCCCTGCGCTTCACCTTCGAAAAGCACTTCGAAACGTGAGCCGTCAGCGCTGAGCAGGCGCGCCTGCCACTGGCCACCTTCACCGGTGGTCTGCACCGGGGTCCAGCAGCCCATGCCGATGACCCGCTCCAGCGCCTGTTCGGTGGTCGGGTGAATGACCAGGCCTTCACTGGGGATGGTGCGCACCAGGTGGTGGAACTGTCGCTCGATCGACGCCAGGTCCGGGAAGATGTCGGCATGATCGAACTCAAGGTTGTTGAGGATCGCCGTGCGTGGGTGGTAGTGCACGAACTTCGAACGTTTGTCGAAGAACGCGCTGTCGTACTCGTCGGCTTCAACCACGAAGAACGGCGTGTCGCCCAGGCGCGCCGACACCGAGAAGTTTTGCGGCACACCGCCGATCAGGAAGCCCGGGCTCATGCCCGCGTGCTCCAGCACCCAGGCCAGCATGCTGCTGGTGGTGGTCTTGCCGTGGGTCCCGGCAACCGCCAGTACCCAGCGCCCTTGCAGCACGTGATCAGCCAGCCACTGCGGGCCGGAGACGTAGGGCAGGCCCTTGTTCAGCACGTACTCTACCGCCGGGTTGCCACGCGACATGGCGTTGCCGATGACCACCAGGTCTGGCGCCGGGTCCAGCTGGACGGGGTCATAGCCTTGGGTCAGCTCGATGCCCTGGGCCTCGAGCTGGGTGCTCATCGGCGGGTAGACATTGGCGTCCGAACCGGTGACACGGTGGCCAAGTTCCTTGGCCAGCACGGCCAGCGAACCCATGAAAGTGCCGCAAATACCGAGAATGTGAATATGCATGGTCGACCTCGCAAAACATCGAGGCAGGGTAGCCCAGGGCGCGACAAATCGCACCCGCTGTTTCGCTCAGTCGGGCCTGGTGATGCCATGTTTGCGCAGTTTGCGATACAAGGTATTGCGGCTGATGCCCAGGTGTTCGGCGACGCGGGTCAGGTGCCAGTGTTTTGCTTCCAGGGTCGCCATCAGCGCATGGCATTCGGCATCTTTCAATGCAGCTGGCCCTGTCGCCGGCAAGGCAGCGCCCACAGGGACAGCAGATGGCCTGAAGTCGGCACGGTCGGGGTGGGAGCTGGCTTGCCGGCGATCGAGGGCAGCGCCCTGGCGAACCATGGCGGGGAGGTCCGAAAACACGATCCGGGCATCTTCGCAAAGCGCCACCAGGGTGCGCAGCACATTGCGCATCTGCCGCACGTTACCGGGCCAGGTGAAGTCGAGCAGCGCCTGGCGCGCCCTGGGCTCGATATCAATCAGCTGCCCGTGCGCCTCCTGGCGCAGCAGAAAGTCCAGCAACTGCGCCTTGTCGCTGCGTTCGCGCACCGCCGGCAACGCTACCTCCAGGCCATTCAGGCGGTAATACAGGTCCTCGCGGAAACCGCCCTGC
>NZ_JABMCN010000007.1:38384-46953 GCF_013179515.1 Pseudomonas sp. CM27 | reverse complement strand
CCCAGTTCCTTCAGGTAGGCCGGCAGCACGTGCTCGGGAAAGCCCGGCTGTTTCTGGTCCATGTTCACCGCGACGATCTCGAACTTGATCGGTGCCACCTTCTGCAGGTGCAACAGAACGTCGAGCATGGTGTAGCTGTCCTTGCCGCCGGACAGGCAGACCATCACCTTGTCGCCATCCTCGATCATGTTGTAGTCGGTGATGGCTTCGCCAGCGAGACGACGCAGGCGTTTTTGCAGTTTGTTCTGGTTGACCGAGAGGGTGCCCATAGCGCTTGGATCCGCGAGGTGTGACAAAAGCCGGCTATTTTACCCACAAACGCGGCATCACTGTAGGCATTCCGACAAAGACTTCAATGTAATCAGCAGCACGCCCTAAAGCGCAATTTGCTCTAAAAAGCCCGGTTTGTGCCGGTAACGGCTTCCTATACTGCGACATAAGGCCACATTACCGCTTGCATCTGTGTTCAGGCCCCTGGCCGCATGCGCTCCATTCGGGGGGCGCTTGGCAACATTGAGAGGAGTGAAGGCATGATTCATCACGTTGTGGGGCTGTTTACCCATCCCGACCAGGAATGGCGGGAAATTCGTGGCGAAGAAGAAACCATCAGCCACATGTACCTGACGCACACCTTGATCCTGGCAGCCATTCCCGCTATTTCGGCGTTCATCGGCACCACCCAGGTTGGCTGGGTGATCGGCGACCGACCCGCCGTGATGCTGACCATGGAAAGCGCGCTCTGGATGAGCATCATGTCTTACCTGGCAATGCTCGGCGGTGTTGCGGTGATGGGCGCGTTCATCCACTGGATGGCGCGCACCTACGATGCCAACCCGTCCATGGCGCAATGCATCGCGTTTGCCACCTACACCGCCACCCCGTTGTTCATCGGCGGCCTGGTCGCGCTGTACCCGCACTTGTGGCTGGGCATGCTGATCGGCACCGCTGCAATCTGCTACACCGTGTACCTGTTGTATGTCGGCTTGCCGACGTTCATGAACATTCCGCCTGACGAAGGCTTTCTGTTCTCCAGCTCGGTGCTGGCGGTAGGCCTTGTGGTACTGGTGGCGATCATGGCCGCCACGGTGATCATCTGGGGACTGGGCGTGGGGCCCGTCTACACCAACTAGAACAGACTCAACCAACACTGGGGCATCAACCAGAGGCCGCCGCGAGGCGGCCTCTGGCTGTGCGCTGACGGGCGGTGGCTCGGCAGGCGGCTCGCGGCTGCGGCATAATGACCAGTCAGGAGAACCATGCCGCCATGCCCGAGTTGCTCAAACAACGCGTCGAAATCTGTTACCAGCAAGCCGAAACCTTCTTCAAACGCCCCTTTCCGCGCCCGGAAGTCAGCTTCAGGCTGCGCGGGCAAAAAGCCGGAGTCGCGCACCTGCACGAGAACCTGCTGCGCTTCAACTTGCAGCTGTACCGGGAAAACCAGGATGATTTCCTGCGTCAGACCGTAGCCCATGAAGTGGCGCATCTGGTGGCCCACCAGCTGTTCGGCGAACGCATCCAGGCCCATGGCGAGGAATGGCAGCTGATCATGCGCGGGGTCTACGAACTGCCGCCCAACCGCTGCCACAACTACGAAGTGCAACGGCGCGTGGCCACTCGCTATATCTACCGCTGCCCGTGCCCGCAGAGTGACTTCCCCTTCACTGCACAGCGCCACAAGCTGGTGCGTCAAGGGCGGCGGTACCTGTGCAAGCGGTGCCGAGCGATTCTGGTGTACAGCGGCGAGACGCGGGTCGAATAGACCGGGTTTTGCCTTGCACCGGCCCTATCGCCGGCAAGCCAGCTCCCACAGGTACAGCAGAGGTTTGGAATGCTGTGCCGAACCTGAGGGAGCTCGCTTGCCGGCGATAGGGCCGGACCAGGCAATGCATGGATACCAGATATAAGAAAGGCGACCCGAGGGTCGCCTTCTTCATACCAGCCTGCGCTTACTTCTCGACGAAAGCACGCTCGATCAGGTAGTCACCCGGCTCGCGCATACGGGCCGAAACCTTCAGGCCGAAGCTGTCCAGCACTTCGCTGGTCTCGTCGAGCATGCTCGGGCTGCCGCAGATCATCGCGCGGTCGTCCTGCGGGTTGATCGGTGGCAGGCCGATGTCGCTGAACAGCTTGCCGCTGCGCATCAGGTCGGTCAGACGGCCCTGGTTCTCGAACGGCTCACGGGTCACGGTCGGGTAGTAGATCAGCTTGTCGCGGACCGACTCACCGAAGAACTCGTTCTGCGGCAGGTGTTCGGTGATGAATTCGCGGTAGGCCACTTCGTTCACGTAACGCACGCCGTGCACCAGAATCACCTTTTCGAAGCGCTCGTAGGTTTCCGGGTCCTGGATGACGCTCATGAACGGCGCCAGGCCAGTGCCGGTGCTCAGCAGGTACAGGTGCTTGCCCGGGTTCAGGTCGTCGAGCACCAGAGTACCGGTAGGCTTCTTGCTGATGATGATCTCATCGCCTTCCTTCAAGTGCTGCAGCTGCGAGGTCAGCGGACCGTCCGGCACCTTGATGCTGAAGAACTCCAGGTGCTCTTCCCAGTTCGGCGAAGCGATGGAATAGGCACGCATGAGCGGGCGGCCGGTTTCCTGCTGCAGGCCGATCATCACGAACTGACCGTTCTCGAAGCGCAGCCCCGGGTCGCGGGTGCACTTGAAGCTGAACAGGGTGTCGTTCCAGTGGTGCACACTGAGGACACGTTCGTGGTTCATGTTGCTCATCGATGGGGCTCCTGAAGAAAACGCAGCGCGCAAAACGCGCAGTTGCGCGATAGTTTAGGGGCAGCGACAATATCTGTTAACTGGATTATCAAGATATGTGTTATCGGTTATATCGATATGCGATTCACACTCCGTCAACTGCAAGTCTTCGTCGCCGTAGCCCAGCACCAGAGCGTCTCTCGAGCCGCCAGCCTGCTGGCCTTGTCGCAGTCGGCTGCCAGCACTTCGATCACTGAGCTGGAGCGTCAATCAAGCTGCCAGCTGTTCGACCGTGCCGGCAAGCGCCTGGCGCTCAACGCCCTGGGCCATCAACTGCTGCCCCAGGCTGTGGCCCTGCTCGACCAGGCCAAGGAGATCGAAGACCTGCTCAATGGCAAGTCCGGGTTCGGCTCGCTGGCGGTCGGCGCCACGCTGACCATCGGCAACTACCTGGCCACCCTGCTGATCGGCAGCTTCATGCAGAGCCACCCGGAAAGCCAGGTAAAACTGCATGTACAGAACACCGTGCATATTGTGCAGCAAGTGGCTCACTACGAAATTGATCTGGGTCTGATCGAGGGTGATTGCAACCACCCGGACCTGGAAGTACAGCCATGGGTAGAGGATGAGCTGGTGGTGTTCTGCGCGCCGCAGCACCCGCTGGCCAAGCTGGGCCGCGCCGACATCGAAAGCCTGTCGCAAGAGGCGTGGATACTGCGTGAGCAAGGCTCGGGCACGCGCCTGACCTTCGATCAGGCCATGCGCCATCACCGCGCCAACCTCAATATACGCCTGGAGCTGGAGCACACCGAGGCGATCAAGCGGGCGGTGGAGTCAGGCCTGGGTATCGGCTGCATATCGCGCCTGGCCCTGCGTGACGCATTCCGCCGCGGCAGCCTGGTGCCGGTGGAAACCCCCGAACTGGACCTGATGCGCCAGTTCTACTTCATCTGGCACAAACAGAAGTACCAGACCTCGGCCATGCGCGAGTTCCTCGAGCTATGCCGCAACTTCACCGCGGGCTTTACCCGCAGTGATGAAATCGTGCTGCCGCCGATCGCTTAAAGCAGGATCACGCCCCACACCAGCGCCACCATGGTCAGCGCCACCAGCTGCGCAGCGCTGCCCATGTCCTTGGCGTTTTTCGACAAGGGGTGGCGCTCCAGCGAAATGCGGTCGATGGCAGCTTCGACGGCCGAGTTGAACAGCTCGACGATCAACCCCAGCAGGCACACCGCGATCATGATCGCCCGCTCGGCGCGGCTGACCGGCAGCCAGAACGCAATCGGGATCAGCAGCACGTTAAGCAGCACCAGTTGGCGAAACGCCGCCTCGCCCTTGAAAGCGGCGCGCAGGCCGTCCAGTGAGTACCCGGCAGCGTTGAAAATGCGTTTGAGGCCGGTCTGGCCCTTGAATGGCGATGTCATGTGAGTCACTTAACGACAGAAAGGCCAGCAGACTAGACCGGCACGGGTCAAAAAAGCGTGAAGCCAGGCGCAGTCAGTTGCTGGCAACCGATTCAAGTTGTTGCAGCAACAGCGCGGCCTGGGTCCGGGTACGCACCCCCAGCTTGCGGAAGATCGCGGTCACGTGGGCCTTGATGGTCGCTTCGGAGACGCTGAGCTCATAGGCAATCTGCTTGTTCAGCAAGCCTTCGCAGACCATGGTCAGCACGCGGAACTGTTGCGGCGTGAGGCTGGCCAGGCCTTCGCTGGCGGCTTTGGCCTCGGCCGATACATCGACCTTCTCGAACGCCTGCGGTGGCCACCAGACCTCGCCGTCGAGCACCTTGCGCACGGCATCCTGAATCACTTCCAGGGTGCTGGACTTGGGGATGAAACCGCTGGCGCCGAACTCGCGGGACTTGACCACCACGGCGGCCTCTTCCTGGGCCGAAACCATCACCACGGGGATCTGCGGGTATTGCCCGCGTAGCAGCACCAGCCCGGAAAAACCGTAGGCCCCCGGCATGTTCAAATCCAGCAACACCAGGTCCCAGTCGGCTTTTTCGCTCAGGCGGGCTTCCAGCTCGGCAATGCTCGCGACTTCGACCAGGCGTACATCCGGGCCCAGGCCAAGGGTAACGGCCTGGCGCAGAGCGCCACGGAACAGTGGGTGGTCATCGGCAATCAGGATTTCGTAAGTGGCCATCGATCTAGGGATCCTGTTCTGTGCCGGGCGTTCGGGGGTAAGGGAAGCGCCCGGTGGGGAATCGGCGCCAAGGAGGCCGAGCACGGTCGAGGGTGATCAAGCCAATCGCCCTGCCGTCTCGCCCACCCTGGCTGCCAGCTCCGTCATTATGAACCAAAGCAGGGGTTGTGCCCCTTGGACTATAGGAAGGTATGCAAACGCTGGTGGGTGTCGTCCTGGTCGTCCAGCGGCAAGCGCCGCTTGCCGCTCAGGTAATGCAGGCTGAACACATCCAGGTAGGCATCCAGCGCCTGCGAGGCCTGACTGTCACCGGCAAGGTCCAGGCACATGGCCGCGACTTCCGCCGTGCAGAAGTGATCGTCCCGCTTGGAGCGTCGCAGGCGGTAGCGGGACATCTGCTCGGCCTCCAGGCTCAACACCGGGAAGCGGTCGAGGTACGGGCTTTTGCGAAACATCTTGCGCGCTTCGGTCCAGGTGGCATCCAGCAGGATGAACAGCGGGCGTTTGCCCGGCTCACGCACCACTTCAGTGACAACCCGCTCCTGGGCGACGAACTCGCCAGGGAAGACGATATAGGGCTGCCAGCGCGGGTCGTCGAGCAAGGCCAGCAAGCCCTCGTCTACCGAGGTACGCAGCCAGCCAAAGGCGGCGGTGTCGTCGATCAGGTCGGCAATCAGCCAGCCGGTGTTGGTGGGCTTCAACGGCTCGGTGTCGTGCATCAGCAGGCATACACCCGATTCGGCCTGCACGCGGGGTTTCCAGGCGCACAGGCAATGGGTGGCGATGACCCGGCAAGCCGGGCAGCGCTCGGCACGTGAGCCGCGGGCGATGAAAGGCTTGACGCTGCGGGCCAGACGTTCGGCGCGCAGGCGCGCTACCGCATGGCTCATGCCGGCAGGCCTCTGGACAGGTTGGAAATGGGCACAAGGATGGCTCGAAAAAAACAAGGGAGCCAGTTTACCAGAACGGCGGCCATTTGCTGTGCAGGTGGCAAGGCGGCCCTTATAATCGACACTTTACCGTGCCTTAACTTCGCGCCCGCACGGTTCACGGAACACCGCCGGCCCGCGCATGTCAAAGCGCCAGTCATCGAACCAGGAGAGATTCATGCTGCGCCTTATAGCCCCCGCCCTGAGCCTGCTACTCGCTCTGCCCCTGGCAGCCCACGCGGCTTCCAAGCAGGATTACGACCTGAACAAGACGTTGCAGAAGGTCGCCAAGGAGAGCAGCGTCGGCACCCCGCGCGCAATCAACGAGGACATCCTCGACCAGGGCTACACCGTAGAAGGCAAGGCACTGGTCAACCACCTGAGCGTGCGCCAGAGCCACGCCGAGCGCATGCAGGCCAACCCGGCGCAGGTGCGCAGCCAGCTAGGCGACAGCGTCTGCCGTAACAGCGGCTACCGCAACCTGATGTCCAAAGGTGCGGTAATGGTCTACCGCTTTACCGTCTACAAGACCAACCAGCCGGTCATGGATCAGGCCTTCGACAGCGCCAGCTGCGTGGCAGGCAACAAGAAGAAGTAACAACAGCTGTTATGCAGCTATACCTTTTCGTCTTCACGGGCGCGCCAGCGCCCATCGTCAGCATCGGCGCGCATGTCAGCCAGCAACGCCTGCAAGTAACGCGACTGGCACTCCAGCCCTGATAAACGGCGCCGACACTCGGCCTCAAGGCTCAGGTGATGCACCTGGGCCGCATTCTCAAGCAGCTGATAGAGCTGCCCGTCCACCTCGATGGTCAAGCGATGCATACCGCCACCTCCTGCATCGACACGTTTCGCTTCACCAGTTAACCAAACCCTCACCGCCAGTGGCGGTATACCGACGGGCGCCTGCGGTAAACACTCCGGCACGATCGGGCCGGAGGGTCTAGATTGAGGTCAGAGGTATTGGTGCAGAAGGAGACGTTGCATGCCTTACCAATCGAACGAACAATTGTTCAGCCACTTCCACGACAACAACATCGACCTGAGCAACATCGACGCACAACTGCAACTGGTAGCCCCCGACAGCCCCAACTTGCCGCTGTATCGCGACATGATGCTGACCATCCTGCGCATGGCCCATGACGACAGCGACCGCTGGAGCGCGAAGATCACCCTGCAGGCCCTGCGTGAACTGGACCAGTCGTTCCGCACCCTGCAACGCTACAAAGGCCGGCGCAAGGTAACCGTATTCGGCTCGGCGCGCACGCCGCTGGAACACCCGATGTACGCCTTGGCCCGCGAGCTGGGCGCCACCTTGGCGCGCTCCGACCTGATGGTTATCACTGGCGCCGGCGGCGGCATCATGGCGGCTGCCCATGAAGGCGCTGGCAGTGCACACAGCCTGGGCTTCAACATCACCCTGCCCTTCGAACAGCACGCCAACCCCACAGTGGATGGCACCGACAAACTGCTGCCGTTCCACTTTTTCTTCATCCGCAAACTGTTCTTCGTCAAGGAAGCCGACGGCCTGGTGCTGTGCCCGGGCGGGTTCGGCACGCTGGATGAAGCGCTGGAGGTACTGACCCTGATCCAGACGGGCAAGAGCCCGCTGGTTCCGGTGGTGCTGCTGGATTCGCCCGGCGGCAGCTTCTGGCGCGACTGCCTGGACTTCATCAGCCGCCAGCTGGAAGAAAACCGCTACATCCTGCCCACCGACCTGAAGCTGGTGCACCTGGTGCACAGCGCCGACGAGGCCGTGGAGGAAATCAACCAGTTCTACAGCAACTATCACTCCAGCCGCTGGCTGAAGAGCCAGTTCGTGATCCGCATGCATCACCCGCTCAGCGACGCGGCGCTGCATGAGATCCAGGAGGGCTTTGCCGACTTGCGCCTGAGCGGCAGGTATCACCAGCAGGCGGACAGCAGTGCGGAACATGAGGTGGGCAATTACAGCCACCTGACCCGCCTGTCATTTGCTTTCAATGGTCGGGATCAGGGCCGACTGCGCGAGCTGGTGGATTTTATCAACCTGTCGGAGAACTGGGCCAAGCCGCAGCCAATGCATACCACGCAGCGGGCCAGGGAGGCGTTGAAGGTCAGTTGATAACGGGTCGATCCTACCTGTAGGAGCAACTGTCTTGCGCAAAATTTAAAAAGCGCCCGCTCCCACAGGGTACGCGGTGCGCCCAGCATCAGCTCTCTGCGCGACAGCGCAGCGCCAGCCGTCAGTAATCGTCGAGATCCCGGCCGCTGAGCAGCCGGCCGATCATGTCCATCGGGAACCCCCGGTAAGCGAGGAACCGGGTCTGCTGGGCGCGGCTGCGCGGGTCATGCGGCGGCTGCCCGGCAAACTTGCGCTGCCACACCTCACGCAGGCGCTCGCGCCAGTCGATCTCGCTCTCGCGTAACGCCTGGTCGATATCAGCACGCGCCAAGCCACGCTGACCCAGCTCTTCGCGAATGCGCGCAGGGCCATAGCCAGAGCCGGAACGGTACCTGATGAAACTTTCGAGGTAGCGGGCTTCACTGAGCAGCCCTTCTTCGGCAAGCCGGTCGAGCTCGGGCTCGATCAGCTCATCCGAAGCGCCGCGCTGACGCAACTTGCGCGTCAGCTCGACGCGACCGTGCTCACGTCGCGCGAGCAGGTCCATGGCTGTCCGCCGGATGGCGACGGGGGTGTCGAGTACGGCGGACATGTTCGACTAACTACCGAGCAATCAATAACCGGCTTCAGCATCAGCGACGTCGTCGGCGCTGGCGTCCGCGGCGGCAGCCTTGTTCGCT
>NZ_JABMCN010000007.1:25987-38285 GCF_013179515.1 Pseudomonas sp. CM27 | reverse complement strand
GCGACGGGGGTGTCGAGTACGGCGGACATGTTCGACTAACTACCGAGCAATCAATAACCGGCTTCAGCATCAGCGACGTCGTCGGCGCTGGCGTCCGCGGCGGCAGCCTTGTTCGCTTCACCCGCAGCGCCGGCTTTCAGCAGCTTTTCACGGATCTGCTTCTCGATTTCGGTACCGATAGCCGGGTTCTCAGCCAGGTACTTGGCAGCGTTGGCTTTGCCCTGACCGATCTTGTTGCCTTTGTAGGCATACCAGGCACCGGATTTTTCGACCAGGCCTTGGGAAACACCCAGGTCAATGATCTCGCCGTTACGGTAGATGCCTTTGCCGTAGAGAATCTGGAACTCGGCCTGACGGAACGGTGGCGAAACCTTGTTCTTGACGATCTTGACGCGGGTTTCGCTGCCAACCACTTCGTCGCCTTCCTTGACTGCGCCAGTACGGCGGATGTCCAGGCGGACCGACGCGTAGAACTTCAGGGCGTTACCACCGGTAGTGGTTTCCGGGCTACCGAACATCACACCGATCTTCATACGGATCTGGTTGATGAAGATGACCAGGCAGTTGGCGTTCTTGATGTTACCGGTGATCTTGCGCAGCGCCTGGGACATCAGGCGAGCCTGCAGGCCCACGTGCATGTCGCCCATTTCGCCCTCGATCTCGGCCTTGGGTACCAGCGCGGCCACGGAGTCGACGATGATCACGTCAACGGCGTTGGAGCGCACCAGCATGTCGGTGATCTCCAGGGCCTGTTCGCCGGTATCCGGCTGCGAAACCAGCAGGTCGTCGACGTTGACGCCCAGCTTGCCGGCGTACTCGGGGTCGAGGGCGTGTTCGGCGTCGACGAAGGCGCAGGTAGCACCACTTTTTTGGGCTTCGGCGATGACCGACAGAGTCAGCGTGGTCTTACCCGACGATTCCGGGCCGTAGATCTCGACGATACGGCCTTTCGGCAGGCCGCCGATGCCCAGGGCGATATCCAGCCCCAGGGAACCGGTGGAGATGGCAGGAATACCTTGGCGCTCATGGTCACCCATGCGCATGACCGCACCTTTGCCGAATTGGCGTTCGATCTGACCCAGGGCCGCAGCCAAGGCGCGCTTCTTGTTGTCGTCCATTGAAATCCTCACGTGTTCGACTTGGCCCTGATGGCCGCAATAACTGTATAAGTAGCCAGTATTATTCCACAGGCCAGCGCCCGCGCAAACCCCTGTCGTCGATTTACTCGGCACCAAGCTGTAACAAGCCGTCTAACGCGGCGATCACCGTTTGTCGGCGCACCGCATCGCGGTCGCCGTTGAAGTGCCGGCGTTCGGTCACTACACGGCTACCGTCACCCCAGGCCAGCCACACGGTCCCTACCGGCTTGGCAGGCGAACCGCCGTCCGGCCCGGCCACGCCGCTCACCGCCACGGCGAAGCGCGCGCCGCTGGCGGCCTGCGCACCACGGACCATGGCTTCGACCACTTCCTGACTGACTGCGCCGACCTGACCGAACAACGCCTCAGGCACCCCGAGCTGGCGGGTTTTCTGGGCGTTGGAGTAGGTTACGTAGCCGGCCTCGAACCAGGCCGAGCTGCCGGGTACGCGGGTGATGGCCTCGGCAATGCCACCGCCGGTGCAGGACTCGGCGGTGGTGACCTGCGCGCTGAAGCGACGCAGGTGCTCACCCAGGCGGATGGCAAGCGTGGTGATCGGGTCCATGTCGGGCTCCTTGAAGGCTGCCCTCTACCCTACCACCCTGCACAGCGCCCTGGCTCAGGAAACCTGCAGGCTGTCCCGGGCAATTTCGCTGAACGCACGCTCGTCACGCCGACCGAGCCGCGGTAGCCCTTCAGGCCATGCCTGGCTCCAGTCCAGGCCGTCGAGCTTGCGCATGTCTTCAATTGCCGAACGCCACCAGACCACCTTGCAGGCGCGCTGGTAGTCGTCACCGCTCATCACGCTGCCATACAACAGCTTGCGCCCGATGCCGCGCAGCTCCCGCGGCACCCCCTTGAGACTCCACTTGACCGAGAGCCGCGACAGCCACGACGGCACCGGGCGATGCGCCGGCACTTTTACGGCCAGGCCCGGCATTCCTGGATGGAAGCCTTCGCCCTGTTTGGCGAAGAAAATTTCAAGGATGGCATGCACGTACTGCTTCATCGCGAAGTAGTGGCTGATCACGCCACGCGCCTCATTGAGCTGCGCCCCGTGCAGTTCGAAGGAAAAGGCGATCTGTTCAATGGTGTGCAGGTCACCGGCATAAGGCGTCCAGGCATCGATGCGCGGGATAGCGCGCTCGGCGACGCCGACATTGCAGCGGGTGAAACCCATCACACCGCTGTTGCAGAGCCGCAAATCAGTGGCCGGGGCATCGCCCGCCTCGGCCAGCCCTGCGCTGAAATTACCGTAGTCCGCGCAGCGCGAGGCCTCGGCCCAGCTCATTTCCACTTCGTCGACCAGGAACTGCCCGGCATCGACCTGGCTGAACAGCTTCAGCGGCGACTGCAGGAACACCGTATCGGTATCGATGAACACTGTCTTGTCTGCCCACTTCCCGGCCAGGGCGATGGCGCATGCCTTGCGTCGGTGGGTGTAGCCACCGTCGCCGGTCCATGCGTGCAGGGTCTGCGGGTCCAGGCTGATCACTTCCACCGGCCAGCCGACAAAGGCTTGTGGCTGGTCGGTGAGTACTCGGATCGTGGGCAACTCCGCCGGCTTGCAACGCGCCAGGGCGGTAAGGATGCTGAGCTTGGCTTCCAGCTGATAGATACGGCGATCGCCATAAAGGAGGTAGATCAGCTGTTGCTTTACATGAGGGACAGGGCTGGACACATTCATCGCGCAAATCACGGCTAACGGCATTCATCGAGGGCCGCGCATTCTAGAGACTAACGCGCTGCAGCTCCACCATTGCCCGCCGGGCTGCGCGCGCATGCCCCATCGCGGGCGCCTGCATCGTAACGAAAAAGCCTGTACCATTGCGGGTTTACCATCGCCAACCAGATCACCCGCTGTAAGGCCCTGAATGTCAGATTTTTCCGCACACACACCGATGATGCAGCAGTACTGGAAGCTGAAGAACCAGCACCCGGACCAGCTGATGTTCTACCGCATGGGCGACTTCTACGAGATCTTCTACGAAGATGCGAAGAAGGCCGCGAAACTGCTGGATATCACCCTGACCGCGCGCGGTCAGTCGGCCGGGCAGTCCATTCCCATGTGCGGAATTCCGTTCCATTCGCTGGAAGGCTACCTGGCCAAGCTGGTCAAGCTCGGCGAATCGGTGGTGATCTGTGAGCAGATAGGCGACCCGGCCATCAGCAAGGGCCCCGTCGAACGCCAGGTGGTGCGCATCATCACCCCAGGCACGGTCAGTGACGAGGCGCTGCTCGACGAGCGCCGCGACAACCTGATTGCCGCGCTGCTGGGCGACGAGCGCCTGTTCGGCCTGGCCGTGCTCGACATCACCAGCGGCAACTTCAGCGTGCAGGAGATCAAGGGCTGGGAAAACCTGCTGGCCGAACTCGAGCGCCTCAACCCCGTCGAACTGTTGATCCCCGACGACTGGCCGCGCGACCTGCCTGCCGAAAAACGCCCGGGCGCCCGCCGCCGTGCACCGTGGGACTTCGACCGCGATTCGGCACGCAAGGCGCTGTGCCAGCAGTTCGCGACCAAGGACCTCAAGGGCTTTGGCTGCGACAAGCTGACCCTGGCCATTGGCGCCGCCGGCTGCCTGCTGACCTACGCCAAGGAAACCCAGCGTACCGCCCTGCCGCACCTGCGCAGCCTGCGCCACGAGCGCCTGGACGACACGGTGATCCTCGACGGCGCCAGCCGCCGCAACCTGGAGCTGGACATCAACCTGGCGGGCGGGCGTGACAACACCCTGCAGTCGGTAATCGACCGCTGCCAGACTGCCATGGCCAGCCGCCTGCTGAGCCGCTGGCTGAACCGCCCGTTGCGCGACCTCAAGGTGCTGCAGGCGCGTCAGGATTCGATCCGCTGCCTGCTCGACAGCTACCGGTTCGAGAAGCTGCAGCCACAGTTGAAGGAAATTGGCGACATCGAGCGGATCCTCGCCCGAATCGGCCTGCGCAATGCCCGTCCTCGCGACCTGGCCCGCCTGCGTGATGCCCTCGGCGCGCTGCCCGAGCTGCAAAACGCCATGACCGAGCTGGAGGCGCCACACCTGGCACGCCTGGCCGCCATCACCGGCACCTATCCGGAGCTGGCCAGCCTGCTGGAGCGGGCTGTGGTCGACAACCCGCCGGCGGTGATCCGCGATGGCGGCGTGCTCAAGGCGGGCTATGACAACGAACTGGACGATCTGCTGGCGATCAGCGAAAACGCCGGCCAGTTCCTGATCGACCTGGAAGCCCGGGAAAAGGCGCGCACCGGTCTTGCCAACCTCAAGGTCGGCTACAACCGCGTGCACGGCTACTTCATCGAACTGCCTACCAAGCAGGCCGAGCAGGCACCGGGCGACTATATCCGGCGCCAGACCCTGAAGGGCGCGGAGCGCTTCATCACCCCCGAGCTGAAAGCGTTCGAGGACAAGGCGCTGTCGGCCAAGAGCCGCGCCCTGGCCCGCGAAAAGATGCTCTACGATGCGCTGCTGGAAACCCTGATCAGCCACCTGGCGCCGCTGCAGGACAGCGCCGCCGCGCTGGCCGAACTGGACGTGCTCAGCAACCTCGCCGAGCGGGCACTGAACCTCGACCTGAACTGCCCACGCTTCGTCGATGAACCGTGCCTGCGCATCGAGCAAGGCCGCCACCCGGTAGTGGAACAGGTACTGACAACGCCGTTCGTGGCCAACGACCTGGGCCTGGACAACAGCACCCGCATGCTGATCATCACCGGCCCGAACATGGGCGGTAAGTCCACCTACATGCGCCAGACCGCCCTGATCGTGCTGCTGGCGCACATCGGCAGCTTCGTCCCGGCGGCCTCCTGCGAGCTGTCACTGGTCGACCGTATCTTCACCCGCATCGGCTCCAGCGACGACCTGGCCGGTGGGCGCTCGACCTTCATGGTCGAGATGAGCGAAACCGCCAACATCCTGCACAATGCCACCGACCGCAGTCTGGTGCTGATGGACGAAGTGGGCCGCGGCACCAGCACCTTCGACGGCCTGTCGCTGGCCTGGGCCGCCGCCGAGCGCCTGGCCCAGCTGCGTGCCTACA
Source organism: Pseudomonas sp. CM27 (assembly GCF_013179515.1). Lineage (GTDB taxonomy): Bacteria > Pseudomonadota > Gammaproteobacteria > Pseudomonadales > Pseudomonadaceae > Aquipseudomonas. The sequence goes on along the minus strand of NZ_JABMCN010000007.1, from coordinate 33,111 downwards.
CGCTGTTCGCCACGCATTATTTCGAGCTCACCGTGCTGCCCGAAAGCGAGCCACTGGTGGCCAACGTGCACCTGAACGCCACCGAGCACAACGAGCGCATCGTGTTCCTGCACCACGTGCTGCCTGGCCCCGCCAGCCAGAGCTACGGCCTGGCCGTGGCGCAACTGGCCGGCGTACCGACGGTGGTCATCCAGCGTGCCCGCGAACACCTGGGGCGCCTGGAAACCACCAGCCTGCCACATGAACAGCCAGCAGCGCAGAAAGCGAAGGACGCGCCACAGGTTCCGCACCAGAGCGATCTGTTCGCCAGCCTGCCCCACCCGGCCATCGACAAGCTGGGCAAGCTGCAACTTGACGACATGACCCCGCGTCAAGCTATCGAAATGCTATATCAACTAAAGAACCTGTTATAACGGCGCCCATTACAAGCTGGTAGAATCCGCCGCGGTTTGCTGGTGCTGCAGGTTACTAGCCTGGCCTGCAGCCACATACCTGTAAACCGCGCGGCCCTGAGAGGAAGGGCCGCCGCCGTCGCCTGAGGAGAGAACTAGAAATGACCTTCGTCGTCACCGACAACTGCATCAAATGCAAATACACCGACTGCGTGGAAGTCTGTCCGGTGGACTGCTTCTACGAAGGCCCGAACTTCCTGGTCATCCACCCGGACGAGTGCATCGACTGCGCTCTGTGCGAGCCGGAGTGCCCAGCGCAAGCCATCTTCTCGGAAGACGAAGTGCCTTCGGGCATGGAGAACTTCATCGAGCTGAACGCCGAACTGGCGGAAGTCTGGCCGAACATCACCGAGCGTAAGGAAGCCCTGCCGGACGCTGCAGAATGGGATGGCAAGACTGGCAAGATTGCAGACCTGGCGCGCTGATAGCACCCGGACACGACAAAGGCCCCTCGGGGCCTTTTTTGTTTTTCTGCGGGCAAAAAAAAGGGGCGGTTTGACCCGCCCACATTTTTTTCCGTAGTCCCTGCTTGTCCTGAACATCGTCCTGATGAAATCGCTTCTTGCGATGTCCCTGGCCTTCATCCTGAAAGCCTGTGCATGTCCCTGTGCACAGTTCGAATACTAGCGGGTTGAGCTGAGCGAGCAAGCGCGAAACCTCACAAGGTATTGCACTGGACACATTTCCTCACGGCCGAATAATCCATGACTTTCAATGGCTTGGAAAAATACAGGCGCTGGAAACGACAATGATTTACTGAGGCATGCATAGATAGCTTACAAAACAAGTAAGAAAAGGCTTACATGCAATGTTACCGGGGTGGCGCAGTACATATTCGACATCTGCTGTGGCTGGCAGATTTTGGGGCTGCTTGGCCGCCCATTCGCAGCACAAGGCTGCTCCCACAAGAGACCGGGAGGGCCTGCATGATCCTGTATCTCTGCAGGAGCAGCCTTGTGCTGCGAAAATGACGCACACAAAAACGCCCCGAGGCTATCGGGGCGTTTTTAATGTTGCAGCCTCAGCTACTGAAACAACGACTCGCTGGACAGGCCGTTCTTCTCAAGGATCTCGCGCAGGCGCTTGAGCCCTTCTACCTGAATCTGCCGCACCCGCTCACGGGTCAGGCCAATCTCCAGGCCAACATCCTCCAGCGTGCTGCTTTCATGCCCACGCAGGCCGAAGCGGCGCACCACCACTTCACGCTGCTTGTCGGTCAACTCGCCTAGCCATTGATCGATGCTCTGCGACAGGTCGTCATCCTGCAGCAGTTCGCACGGGTCGGTCGGGCGATCATCGGTCAGGGTATCGAGCAGGGTCTTGTCCGAGTCAGGGCCGAGCGACACATCTACCGAAGAGACCCGCTCGTTCAGGCCGAGCATGCGCTTGACCTCGGCGACCGGCTTCTCCAGCAAGGTGGCGATTTCTTCTGGCGAGGGTTCGTGATCGAGTTTCTGGGTCAGCTCACGCGCGGCGCGCAGGTAGACGTTCAGCTCCTTGACCACGTGGATTGGCAGGCGAATGGTGCGCGTCTGGTTCATGATCGCCCGCTCGATGGTCTGGCGAATCCACCAGGTCGCATAGGTCGAGAAACGGAAGCCACGTTCCGGGTCGAACTTCTCGACCGCACGGATCAGCCCCAGGTTGCCCTCCTCGATCAGGTCGAGCAGCGACAGGCCACGATTCACGTAACGACGGGCAATTTTTACAACCAGGCGCAGGTTGCTTTCGATCATGCGCTTGCGGCCAGCAGGGTCGCCCTTTTGCGACAAGCGCGCAAAGTGCACTTCCTCTTCTGGCGAAAGCAGAGGCGAGAAACCAATCTCGTTGAGATACAGCTGGGTGGCATCGAGCGCCCGGCTGTAATCGATGTACTTGTGTTGCTTGAGCGAAGAGCCCGACTTGGCCCTCGTCCGAACCGAAGATACAGCAGGTTCGTCTGACACCACATCCGTTTCCAAAACGATTCCCGTCTCCATCAGGAGGACGTCATCGTCGATGTCAAACTCCGGCACTTCTTTACTGAGAGCCATTGTTATAGTCCTTTGCTGAGTTCGAACTCAGACTCGAGCGGCACCTTCATCCCTGGCAGCGCAAGAGCCTGTCCCCTCTACATCACAGGAACAGGCGGGGGTACAGAGGTCAACGACGTGGCAGGAACTGGAGTGGATCGACGGGTTTGCCCTGGCGGCGAATCTCGAAATGCAGCTTCACCCGATCAGTGCCCGTGGACCCCATTTCAGCAATCGACTGCCCTGCCTTGACCTGCTGCCCCTCCCGAACCAACAGCCTGCGGTTGTGACCGTAGGCACTGACGTAGGTGTCGCTGTGCTTGATGATGATCAGCTCGCCGTAGCCCCTCAAACCACTCCCGGCGTAGACCACTGCACCATCAGACGCAGCAAAAACAGGCTGTCCCAAATCACCGGCGATATCAATGCCTTTATTCAAACTACCGTTTGAAGCAAATTTTCCAATCAGCACACCGTTGGCCGGCCAGGTCCAGCCGCCTACTGCGCGCTCCGCAGCCGGCACGGTTGCCACCACCGGCGCGCTGGTGGAAGGTGTCGGCGTAGCTGGCTTGCCGGTGTTGGCAGGCGCCGGGGCAGGGCTGCCAACAGGGCGCCGGGTGACCGTGGTGCGGCTTGACGAGGACGGGCTGGACACCACCGTGGTGCTGCTGGTGGAACCGCTGCTGAAACGAATCGGCTGGCCCGGACGAATGGTGTAAGGCGCCGGGATGCCGTTGCGGGCTGCCAGCTCCTTGTAATCCCAGCCATAACGGAAGGCGATCGAGAACAGCGTATCCCCTGGCTTGACGATGTATTGGCCGGAGGTCACCGTCGGGCGCTTGGGCACGGTGTTGTTGCGGTCGACCACCCGCGCGCTGTTGCTGCTGGTGCTCGAGCAACCCGCCAGGAACGTGCCCATGGCCAATGCAATCAGCAGAAGCTTGAAGCCCGACCCGTCCTTGCGCTGCCGAATGACTGTGTGACCCACCCGCGCTCCCCTCATGGTGCCGAAAAACGATATGAAGACAAGAAATGCAATATTGTTGCAATTATAACCAAGCCGGCCGGTATTGGCAGGCGGGTATCAAAGGCATTCGCAATACCCCGGCGCTCGTTGCGCGCTAGCACTCCGCCAGATAGACAGGGTGAAACTGCAAGAATTCGCCGAGCGCGTAAAAATACCGCGTGGCTCGCGCCTGCACTGCTCAGGCCAGCGGGCCATTGAGCAGCGGCACGAAACGCACGGCGCCCAGCACGCGACGGGAAAACCCATGCTCCTCGCGCACGATCAGCATCAGCTGCTGGGTTTCGCCCGCTGGCCCCACCGGGATCACCATGCGGCCACCCGGTGCCAGCTGGTCAAGCAGCGCCTGCGGCACCTCCGGCGCCACGGCGGTGACGATGATGCCGTTGTACGGCGCCAGCGCCGGCCAGCCCTCGCAACCGTCGCCCCAGCGGAACACCACGTTGCGCAGGTTCAGTTCCACCAGGCGCTCCTTGGCCCGGTCCTGCAGCACCTTGATTCGCTCTACCGAGAACACCCGCTCGACCAGCTGGGCCAGGATCGCCGTCTGGTAACCCGAGCCGGTGCCGATTTCCAGCACCTTGTCCAGCGGGCCGGCCTCGAGCAGCAACTCGCTCATATGCGCAACCATGAACGGTTGCGAGATGGTCTGGTTGTGGCCGATTGGCAGCGCGGTGTCTTCATAGGCGCGGTGCGCCAGCGCTTCGTCGACGAATAGATGCCGCGGGGTGCGACGGATCACGTCAAGCACCTTGGTGTTCGCAACGCCTTCTTCGCACAGGCGCTGGATCAACCGCTCCCGGGTACGTTGGGAGGTCATGCCGATACCACGCCGCAGCATATCGTCCTCGCGCATCAGAGCACGCCCTCCAGCCAGCCGTCGAGCTGTTCGAAGGCGTCATTGAAGGTGCGGTCGAGCTGCAGCGGGGTGATCGATACATAGCCTTGCATCACCGCATGGAAGTCGGTGCCCGGGCCGCCGTCCTCGGCATCACCGGCCACAGCGATCCAGTAGCCTTCCTTGCCGCGCGGATTGACCACCTTGGTTGGCGCCGCCGCCCGGGCCCGGTGCCCCAGGCGGGTGAGCTGGATGCCACGGATGTGCTCCAGCGGCAAGTTGGGGATGTTGATGTTGAGTACAGTGCGTGGTGGCAGCTCCAGGCGCGACTGTGCCTCAACCAGGCGGCGGGCGATATACGCGGCAGTAGGGAGATTGTCCGGCTGGCGCGACAGCAGCGAAAACGCCAGCGAAGTACCGCCGAGGAAGCGGCCTTCCAGTGCTGCGGCGACCGTGCCGGAGTACAGCACGTCATCGCCCAGGTTGGCACCGAGGTTGATCCCCGACACGACCATGTCCGGCGTGTACGGCAATAGCCCGTTCAGCCCCAGGTGCACGCAGTCGGTCGGCGTGCCGTTGAGGCTGATGAAGCCGTTGGCCAAGGTCTGCGGGTGCAGTGGCCGGTCGAGCGTCAGCGAACTGCTGGCGCCGCTCTTGTCTTGGTCCGGGGCGATCACCGCGCACTCGGCATAATCCGCCAGCGCAGCGTGCAGCGCGGCGAGGCCTGGTGCGGTAACACCGTCGTCGTTCGAAATCAGAATACGCATGGGCTGTCCGTCTGCCCTGCCGACACCAGATCCACGACTTCGCGCACCACCACGGTGGCGAAGCATCCGGCCGGCAGGACGAATTCCAGTTGCAGGATATCAGGCTCGGGATAATGCCACGTCAGGCCGCCAATAGGGAGCCGCAGAATACGCCGTTCGTGATCCATGCCCGCAAGGGCCAACCAATGGCAAAGTGCCGGCTGACGTGCGCCGACAGCATTTTCAAGCTGCGCGGTGGCGCCGCTGGCCGGCGAAGCGCCCTCGCCCCACATCGGGCCGGTCGGGTGCAGGTCGAGAATCGCCAGGCGCGGGTCGACACATTCCGCCTCGCCCGCGGCAAAGAAGCTGCGGCTGTCGGTGAACGCCAGCAGGTCGCCAACCTGGGCCTGCGCCCAGCTACCCTCGGCCACACGCGCGGCCAACAGCTGGTTGAACAGGTAGCTGCGCCCGGCCGACAGCAGCCGCGAGCGCACGTTGCGCTGTTCGGGCAGGGCCTTGCGTGCAGCCCAGTCGAGGGCGTCGTGGACGTTGCCGCCGCCGTGGCCGAAGCGCTGACTGCCAAAGTAGTTGGGCACGCCGTGCTGCTTGAGCTGTGCCAGGCGTGCATCCACGGCCTGGTGATCAGCGGCAAGCGCAGTCAGGCGCAGGGTGAAGCCGTTGGCCGAATGCGCACCACGCTGCAGCTTACGCTGGTGGCGCACCTGCTTGAGCACACTCAGGCTGGCGTCTTCGGCCCGCGACAGGTCGGGGTCGGCCTTGCCTGGCAGGTGCAGGCTGAACCACTGGCGGGTCAGCGCCTGACGGTCCTTGAGCCCGGCGTAGCTGATACTGCGCGCCGGCACGCCAGCAGCGCGAGCCAGGCGGCGGGCGGCTTCTTCGGTGTTCAGGTCGCGCTTCTCGACCCACAGCCACAGATGTTCGCCTTGGCCGGACAGCGGGATATCCAGCACCTCGTCGACCTGGAAGTCTTCCGCCACAGCCTTGAGCACGGCAGTGCCCAGTGGTTCGCCCGATGCACGCGGGCCCAGCAGTTCGAGTTCAGTCATGCTGGCAGCAGCAGGGCAACCGAATGCACGGCGATCCCCTCCTCGCGGCCGGTGAAGCCAAGCTTCTCGGTAGTGGTGGCCTTGACGTTGACCTGGTCGAGTTCAACCTTGAGGTCTTCGGCGATCAGCTGGCGCATGGTCTCTATATGAGGGGCCATTTTCGGCGCCTGGGCGACGATGGTGGCGTCTACGTTGCCAACCTTCCAGCCCTTGGCCTGGACGATAGCGACCACATGACGCAGCAGCGCGCGGCTGTCGGCGCCCTTGAACTGCGGGTCGGTGTCGGGGAAGTGCTTGCCAATGTCGCCCAGCGCTGCCGCGCCGAGCAAGGCGTCGCTCAGGGCATGCAGCAGTACGTCGCCATCGGAGTGGGCCAGGAGGCCGTATTTGTGCGGGATACGCACCCCGCCCAGGGTAATGAAATCACCGTCGCAGAAGCGGTGCACATCGTAGCCGTGGCCAATACGCATAAAAAAACGCCCTGAATGAGTCAGGGCGTGATTCTACCTGCTTTTGAGGCATAGGGGCTGCTTCGCAGCCCATCGCCGGCAAGCCAGCTCCCCCAGGATCACCACAGCCGATCAGACCTGTGAAATACCTGTGGGTGCTGGCTTGCTGGCGATGAGGCAAACACCTTGGCTATGCCCTACACCCGCCCCAGCGCCACCGCATGATGACGCAGGTGCTCTTCGATGAAGCTGGCAATGAAGTAGTAGCTGTGGTCATAGCCAGGCTGCAGGCGCAGGGTCAGCTCATGGCCGCCTTTGCGTGCCGCCTGCTCAAGCGCTTCGGGCTTGAGCTGCTTCTCGAGGAAGTCGTCACGGTCGCCCTGGTCCACCAGCAACGGCGGGCACTCCCCAGCAGGGGTTTCGGCCAGCAATACGCTGGCATCCCATTCACGCCAGCGCGCGCGGTCTTCACCCAGGTAGCGGCTGAAGGCCTTTTCGCCCCACGGGCAATCCATCGGGTTGCTGATCGGCGAGAA
>NZ_JABMCN010000007.1:21063-25889 GCF_013179515.1 Pseudomonas sp. CM27 | reverse complement strand
TCGGCCAGCAATACGCTGGCATCCCATTCACGCCAGCGCGCGCGGTCTTCACCCAGGTAGCGGCTGAAGGCCTTTTCGCCCCACGGGCAATCCATCGGGTTGCTGATCGGCGAGAACGCGGACACCGAGCGGTACCGCCCCGGGTTGCGCAAGGCGCACACCAGCGCACCATGCCCGCCCATGGAGTGGCCGCTGATGCTGCGCTCGGCCGATGCCGGGAAGTGCGCCTCGATCAGCACCGGCAACTCCTGCACCACGTAGTCGTGCATCCGGTAGTGCTGGGCCCAGGGTTGCTGAGTCGCGTTGAGGTAGAAGCCGGCACCCAGGCCGAAGTCCCAGGCACCGTCCGGGTCACCCGGCACCTGCTCGCCACGCGGGCTGGTGTCCGGGGCAACGATGATCAGCCCCAGCTCGGCGGCCAGGCGCTGGGCGCCGGCCTTCTGCATGAAGTTCTCGTCGGTGCAGGTCAGGCCGCTGAGCCAGTACAGCACCGGCAGCTTCTCACCCTGCTCCGCCTGCGGCGGCAGGTACACGGCAAATACCATGTCGCAGCCCAGCACCTTGGAGTGATGCCGGTAACGCTTGTGCCAGCCGCCGAAGCTCTTCTGGCAGGAGATGTTATCCAGGCTCATGGCTCACCTCAGAAGTGGATCACGCTGCGGATGCTCTTGCCTTCGTGCATCAGGTCAAAGGCCTTGTTGATGTCTTCCAGCCCCATGGTATGGGTGATGAAGGTATCCAGCGGAATCTCGCCCTTCTCGGACATTTCCACGTAGCTTGGCAGCTCGCTGCGGCCGCGCACGCCGCCGAACGCCGAACCGCGCCAGACGCGGCCGGTGACCAGCTGGAACGGACGGGTGGCGATTTCCTGGCCGGCACCGGCTACACCGATGATCACAGATTCGCCCCAGCCCTTGTGGCAGCATTCCAGCGCCGCACGCATCAGCTGGACATTACCGATGCATTCGAAGGAGAAGTCCACGCCGCCGTCGGTGAGGTCGACGATGACTTCCTGGATCGGCCGGTCGTAGTCTTTCGGGTTGATGCAGTCGGTGGCGCCCAGCTGGCGGGCGATCTCGAACTTGGCCGGGTTGATGTCGATGGCGATGATGCGCGAGGCCTTGGCCTTCACCGCACCGATCACTGCCGACAGGCCGATGCCGCCGAGGCCGAAGATGGCCACGGTGTCACCCGGCTTGACTTTGGCGGTATTGAGCACCGCACCGATGCCGGTAGTGACGCCGCAGCCCAGCAGGCACACCTTCTCCAGCGGCGCTTCCTTCTGGATCTTGGCCACCGAGATTTCCGGCAGCACGGTGTACTCGGAGAAGGTCGAGGTACCCATGTAGTGGAACAGCTGCTGGCCCTTATAGGAGAAGCGCGTGGTGCCGTCCGGCATCAGACCCTTGCCCTGGGTGGCACGGATGGCCTGGCACAGGTTGGTCTTGCCCGAGAGGCAGAACTTGCACTTGCCGCATTCCGGTGTGTACAGCGGGATCACATGGTCGCCGACGGCCACCGAGGTCACGCCCTCACCTACCGCTTCGACGATCGCGCCGCCTTCGTGGCCGAGGATCGACGGGAAGATCCCCTCCGGGTCGGCACCGGACAGGGTGTAGGCGTCGGTGTGGCAGACACCACTGGCGACCACGCGCAGCAGCACCTCACCCGCCTTGGGCATGGCCACGTCGACTTCGACGATTTCCAGGGGTTTCTTGGCTTCAAAGGCTACGGCAGCACGGGACTTGATCATCAAAGGTCTCCAGACAGAGTGGCGATTCAGGCTGGCAGTGTAATTCACCCTCATTTGATGAATAATCCGGGCCAAGACAAAACATTATTGCCATACAGGGATAATCCATGAGCAGCCGCTGGGAAGGCATAGACGAATTCGTCGCCGTGGCCGAGTCGGGGCAGTTCACGGCGGCAGCCGAACGCTTGGGCGTCTCCTCGTCGCACATCAGCCGGCAGATAGCCCGGCTGGAAGAGCGCCTGCAAACACGACTGCTGTACCGCAGCACCCGCCGGGTAACCCTGAGCGAGGCCGGGCAGACCTTTCTCCAGCATTGCCAGCGCCTGCAGGATGGCCGTGAGGAAGCCCTGCGCGCCATGGGTGACCTGGCCAGCGAGCCCAAAGGGCTGCTGCGCATGACCTGCGCGGTGGCCTACGGCGAGCGTTTCATCGTGCCACTGGTGACGCGGTTCATGGCGCTGTACCCGCAATTGCGGGTGGACGTTGAACTGAGCAACAACACCCTTGACCTGCTGCATGAAGGCATGGACCTGGCGATCCGTCTGGGCCGGCTGGCCGACTCGCGGCTGGTGGCCACCCGCCTGGCGCCCCGACGCATGTACCTGTGTGCCTCGCCGGCTTACCTGGAGCGCTATGGCCGACCGCACAGCCTGTCGGAGCTGGCGCGGCACAACTGCCTGGTGGGCAGCTCGGACTTGTGGGCGTTGCAGCAGGACGGCCGCGAGATCAGCCAGCGGGTTCAGGGTAACTGGCGTTGCAACAGCGGTCAGGCGGTGCTGGATGCGGCATTGCAAGGCATCGGCTTGTGCCAGTTGCCGGACTATTACGTACGGGAACATTTCAACAGCGGCGCATTGGTCTCGCTGCTGGAGGCGCACCAGCCGCCGAATACTGCGGTATGGGCGTTGTATCCGCAGCAGCGGCACCTGTCGCCGAAGGTGCGGCGCCTGGTGGATTACCTGAAGGAAGGGTTGGCGGGGTTACCGGAGTATCGCGGGATCTGATTGCAAAGCGGTCCGCTTCGCGGCCCAATCGCCGGCAAGCCAGCTCCCACAGGGTCCCCACAGACCTGAGGGCATCGCGGTTACTGTGCGAGCTGGCTTGCCGGCGATTGGGCCGCGAAGCGGACCCAGCGAGCTCAGCGTCTACCCGACCAACGCTGGCGCAGCCACTCCAGGTCTTCCGGCCGGGTCACCTTGATATTGTCACTGCGCCCTTCGACCAGCCGCGGCGCCTGGCCGGACCATTCGATGGCGGAGGCCTCATCGGTCACCACTACATCCGACACCAGGCACTCGGCCAGCGCCCGGTGCAGGGCCCCCAGGCGGAACATCTGCGGTGTATACGCCTGCCAGATCGTACTGCGATCAACGGTGGCGCTCACTCGTCCATTGCTGTCGGCACGCTTCAGGGTATCGCGTGCCGGCACCGCCAGCAGGCCGCCCACCGGGTCGTCCGCCAGCTCCGACAACAGCTTGTCCAGGTCGCTGCGCGCCAGGTTCGGCCGCGCGGCATCGTGCACCAGCACCCAGTCGCTGTCCGCCGCCCCTTGGGCATGCAGCAACAGCAACGCGTTCAGCACCGAGTCGGCACGCTCGCGGCCACCCGCCGCGCGCTGGATGCGCGGATCACGGGCGCAGCGCAGGCCGGGCCAGTAGGGGTCATCTTCGGCAATGCTGACCACCACGCCCTTGAGCGCGGGATGGCCAAGAAAACAGTCGAGGCTGTGCTCAAGAAGGGTCTGCCCGGCCAGCTCCAGGTATTGCTTGGGGCGGTCGGCAGCCATGCGGGCACCTACGCCCGCAGCAGGAATCACGGCCCAGAAGGCCGGCAAGGTATCGATCATTTCTGTGGCAACTGGAAGAGGGTTTCGCCCTCTTTGACCATTCCCAATTCGTGGCGAGCCCGTTCTTCAACGGTCTCCATGCCTTTTTTCAACTCCAGCACTTCGGCATCGAGCACGCGGTTCCGCTCGAGCAGGCGCTCGTTTTCGGCATGCTGCTCGGCGATCTGCTGCTGTAGCTCGGTCACTTGCGCGAGGCTGCCATTACCCACCCACAGGCGGTACTGCAGGCCACCCAGCAGCAGGAGCAGGACGAGGAACAACCAATAAGGACTGCGCATGATGGTATCCAGGTAAAAAAGACCGCCGCACGCTTTTCAGTCATGGGGTCCAGTTCGGGGTTTCGAATAGCACGAAGCCTGGCCGAGGCCAGGCTTCGCAGACAGAAACCCGTTGGAGGATTGTAGGAAAATTCAGTACGAACGTTCCTACAGCTCCGGCGACTGTCTTTTTACCATCTCTTGCTTAGCCGCGAAACTCGGTACGACCACGGTATACCGCTTTGGCACCCAGTTGCTCTTCGATGCGCAACAGCTGGTTGTACTTGGAAACGCGATCGGAACGGCACAGCGAACCGGTCTTGATCTGGCCGGCAGCGGTACCCACGGCCAGGTCGGCAATGGTCGAATCTTCGGTTTCACCGGAGCGGTGCGAGATCACGGCAGTGTAGCCGGCAGCCTTGGCCATCTGGATGGCTTCCAGGGTTTCGGTCAGCGAGCCGATCTGGTTGAACTTGATCAGGATCGAGTTACCGATGCCCTTCTCGATGCCTTCCTTGAGGATCTTGGTGTTGGTCACGAACAGGTCGTCGCCAACCAACTGAACCTTTTCGCCGATCTTGTCGGTGAGAATCTTCCAGCCTGCCCAGTCGGACTCGTCCAGGCCGTCTTCGATCGAGATGATCGGGAAACGCTCGGTCAGGCCTTTCAGGTACTCGGCAAAGCCTTCGGCGTCGAACGACTTGCCTTCGCCAGACAGGTTGTACTTGCCGTCTTCGTAGAATTCTGACGCTGCGCAGTCCAGGGCCAGGGTCACGTCGGTGCCCAGCTTGTAGCCGGCCTTCTCGACGGCTTCGGCGATGGCGGCCAGGGCGTCTTCGTTGGAAGCCAGGTTCGGCGCGAAGCCACCTTCGTCACCTACGGCGGTGTTCAGGCCACGGGCCTTGAGCACGGCTTTGAGGTGGTGGAAGATTTCGGTGCCCATGCGCAGGCCGTCGGAGAAGGTCTTGGC
>NZ_JABMCN010000007.1:0-20963 GCF_013179515.1 Pseudomonas sp. CM27 | reverse complement strand
AAGCCAGGTTCGGCGCGAAGCCACCTTCGTCACCTACGGCGGTGTTCAGGCCACGGGCCTTGAGCACGGCTTTGAGGTGGTGGAAGATTTCGGTGCCCATGCGCAGGCCGTCGGAGAAGGTCTTGGCGCCAACCGGCTGCACCATGAACTCCTGGATGTCGACGTTGTTGTCGGCGTGCTCGCCGCCGTTGATGATGTTCATCATCGGAACCGGCATCGAGTACTGGCCCGGGGTGCCGTTCAGGTTGGCGATGTGCGCGTACAGCGGCAGGTCCTGGTCCTGGGCAGCGGCCTTGGCGGCAGCCAGGGAGACAGCCAGGATGGCGTTGGCGCCCAGCTTGGCCTTGTTCTCGGTACCGTCCAGTTCGATCATGGCGCGGTCCAGGGCCTTCTGCTCGGAAGGGTCCTTGCCCAGCAGCAGGTCACGGATCGGGCCGTTGATGTTGGCGACGGCCTTCAGCACGCCCTTGCCCATGTAACGGCTCTTGTCGCCATCACGCAGCTCAAGCGCTTCGCGCGAGCCAGTGGAAGCACCGGACGGCGCGCAGGCGCTGCCGATGATGCCGTTGTCGAGCAGTACATCGGCTTCCACGGTGGGGTTGCCACGCGAATCGAGAACTTCACGACCTTTGATGTCGACGATTTTTGCCATTGTTGTAAGCACTCCAGAATTGACGAAAACAACGCAGCTTTAGGAAATTCTTGCCTTTCACCAGGCGGGGACGCAGCAGGCAGGCCTGGCAAAAGCAACCCCTGACCGAGCGGTCAGGGGGAGATCGGGGCGTACTTTACCCGAGAACTGAGCCTTGCGCGGCCTTAACCGTCGGAAAACTCATCAAAGACCTGAAAAATCAGGCCTTGTTCTTCTGGGCCAGGGCCGCCTTGACGAAGCCGCTGAACAGCGGGTGGCCATCACGCGGGGTGGAAGTGAATTCCGGGTGGAACTGGCAGGCAACGAACCATGGGTGATCCTTGGACTCGACCACTTCCACCAGCGCGCCGTCTTCGGAACGGCCCGAGACCACCAGGCCGGCATCGACCAGTTGTGGCAGCAGGTTGTTGTTCACTTCGTAGCGGTGACGGTGGCGCTCGGTGATCACGTCCTTGCCGTAGCAGTCGTGCACCTTGGAACCGGCAGCCAGCTGGCAGTCCTGTGCGCCCAGACGCATGGTGCCGCCCAGATCCGAAGTTTCGTTGCGGGTTTCGACCGCACCGGTAGCATCTGCCCACTCGGTGATCAGGCCGACTACCGGGTGGCCGCTATTGCGGTCGAACTCGGTGGAGTTGGCGTCTTTCCAGCCCATCACGTTGCGGGCGAATTCGATCACCGCCACTTGCATGCCCAGGCAGATACCCAGGTACGGCACCCTGTTCTCACGGGCGTATTGCACCGCGGTGATCTTGCCTTCCACGCCGCGCAGGCCGAAACCGCCCGGTACCAGGATGGCGTCGGCGCCTTCGAGCAGGCTGGTGCCCTGGTTCTCGATGTCTTCGGAGTCGATGTAGCGCAGGTTGACCTTGGTGCGGTTGCTGATGCCGGCATGGCTCATCGCTTCGATCAGCGACTTGTAGGCATCCAGCAGCTCCATGTACTTGCCGACCATGGCAATGGTGACTTCCTGCTCGGGGTTGAGCTTGGCATCGACCACGGCGTCCCATTCGGACAGGTCAGCACTGTCGCACTGCAGGCCGAAGCGCTCGACGACAAAATCGTCCAGGCCTTGCGAATGCAGGATGCCCGGGATCTTGTAGATGGTGTCGGCGTCTTCCAGGGCAATCACCGCGCGTTCTTCAACGTTGGTGAACTGGGCGATCTTGCGGCGCGACGAGCTGTCGATCGGGTGATCGGAGCGGCAGACCAGCACATCAGGCTGCAGACCGATGGAGCGCAGCTCCTTGACCGAATGCTGGGTCGGCTTGGTCTTGGTCTCGCCGGCAGTGGCGATATAAGGAACCAGCGTCAGGTGCATCAGCATGGCGCGCTTGGCGCCCACTTCGAAACGCAGCTGGCGAATAGCCTCAAGGAACGGTTGCGACTCGATGTCACCCACCGTGCCACCAATCTCGACCATCGCCACGTCCGCGTCGCCGGCACCCTTGATGATGCGGCGTTTGATTTCGTCGGTGATGTGCGGGATGACCTGGATGGTCGCGCCCAGGTAGTCACCACGGCGCTCCTTGCGCAGCACGTGCTCGTACACCCGGCCGGTGGTGAAGTTGTTGTTCTGGGTCATCGTGGTGCGGATGAACCGCTCGTAGTGGCCCAGGTCGAGGTCGGTCTCGGCGCCATCGTGGGTGACGAACACTTCACCGTGCTGGAACGGGCTCATGGTGCCCGGATCGACGTTGATGTACGGATCCAGTTTGAGCATGGTGACCTTCAGGCCCCGCGCTTCCAGGATGGCCGCCAGGGAAGCGGAGGCAATGCCTTTCCCCAATGAAGAAACAACACCGCCCGTGACGAATATGTAGCGCGTCATGAAAAACCCTAGAAGTCTGCGTTAAGGCGGCCAGCGCCGCCGGAGAAAGCGAAGGAAGGCCGAAGCCCCCGATCACCTGCGTCAATCACAGTGCATCTCGAAAAACTGCCGCGTCTGTACAGACCAGGGATATCCCCGGCATGGAGCTCGCTCGTCATTTCCAGAATCAGCTCAGCAAAAAACTGCTTGGTAATCGGCAACTGCCGTGTTTCCGAGGAACGCACAGAAGTTGTATCAAGAAGGGAGGGTAGTCTACCGGAATGTACCCTTCAGCTCAAACCTTGCGCGTTCGTCGGAGGCTGCCAGTGAAGCTGGCAATCCGCCTGCCCCAGTCCGGGCAGGTTGGCCACCGCCAGCAGGCGCTCGCCGCCATACAGCAGGGGCAGCCGCGGGCGCACGAAGTGCGGGACTTGCAGCTCGTTGAGCAGGCGCTTCAGGTCGCGTCGGCCACGGCCGGGGATATCCAGTATCTCGCCGCCCTGACGGTAGCCGACGTGCAGTTCACCGTGCAGCTGGGGGCAGACAACACGCACGCTGCCGTTGCCCGGCAACACCAGTGCTTGTGCAGGATCACGCCAGCGTACCCTGCCCGTCGGTTGCTCCAGCCAGTCGCCGCTCAACCACCAGATTCGCCCGTGACTGCGCAGCAACCGACCGTCGGCAAGCCGCCAGACAGGTTGCGCATCCTCGGCTGCGTCGCGCAGGTCATCCCAGCCCGCCCAATGACGGGCATCAGGCAGGCGGGTTCTGCTGTTTAGCCAGTACTGCAGCGCATTGCGCTGACGGGCAGGCGACAATGCACCAAGCGTTGCCAGGTCCAACGAATCCAGGCCGGCCCAGGCTGGTGCTGCGCCCTCCCCGGCTTTGGCCAGGTCGCTTGATGCCACTTCATCCAGCAGGCCCAGTGCCTCGCCCAGATGTTCTGCACAGCGCGCGAGATTCTGGCCGGCCTGCGGCCAGCGCTGCTGCAGCACCGGGAACACTTCGCCACGCAGGTAATTGCGAGCGAACGCCGTGTCGCTGTTCGACGGGTCTTCGATCCAGCGCAAACCGTGAGTCAGGGCATAGTCATGCAGTTGCTGGCGCGGTATCGCCAATAGCGGCCTGACCAGCGTGCCCTGCCCCAGTGGCCGCTGCCCGGGCATGGCCGAGAGGCCGCGCAGGCCGGCGCCGCGCAGCAGGCGGAAAAGCAAGGTTTCGGCCTGGTCGTCGCGGTGCTGGCCGGTAAACAGGATGTCGCCTGGGCCGAGGACCTGCTTGAAGGCGGCATAGCGGGCGTTGCGGGCGGCCTGTTCGAGGCTGGCGCCGGGGCTGACCTGGACGTGGATGACCTGCAGTACGATGCCAAGGCTGTCGCAGATGGCTTGGCAATGGGCGGGCCAGGCGTCGGCGGCGGGTTGCAGGCCGTGGTGGATGTGCAGGGCGCGCAGCGGCGGGGTTGCGTGGCTGCGGCCGTGATGGGCCAGCAGGTGCAGGAGGACGGTGGAATCGAGGCCGCCGGAGAAGGCGATGTACCAGGCGGGGGCGTTGAGCCAAGGGGTGAGGTAGATCATGAGGGCCTCACATGGCTTGAGATCGCAGGGGGTGCTTTGCACCCCTTTCGCCGGCAAGCCAGCTCCCACATTGTCCGCGTAGATGCTGACGCATGCGGGAGTCTGGCTTGCCGGCGATAGGGCCGCAAAGCGGCCCCCGGACAAATCATCGAATCAGAGGCCGTAGCTCATCAGGCGGTCGTAACGACGTGCCAGCAGCGCGTCGTGGTCGAACTTGCCGAGCATGTCCAGTTGCTGCACCAGGTCGGCACGGACGCTTTCGGCCATTTTCACCGGGTCGCGGTGGGCGCCGCCCAGCGGCTCCTGGATGACCTTGTCGACGATGTCCAGGCTCTTCAGGCGCTCGGCAGTAATGCCCATGGCCTCGGCCGCATCAGCCGCCTTGTCGGAAGTCTTCCACAGGATCGAAGCGCAGCCTTCTGGCGAAATCACCGAGTAGGTGGAGTATTGCAGCATGTTCAACTGGTCGCAGACACCGATGGCCAGCGCGCCGCCAGAACCACCCTCACCGATTACGGTGGCGATGATCGGGGTTTTCAGCCGCGCCATCACGCGCAGGTTCCAGGCGATGGCCTCGCTCTGGTTGCGCTCTTCGGCGTCGATGCCCGGGTAGGCGCCCGGGGTGTCGATGAAGGTCAGGATCGGCATCTTGAAGCGCTCGGCCATTTCCATCAGGCGGCAAGCCTTGCGGTAGCCTTCCGGGCGCGGCATGCCGAAGTTGCGGCGCACCTTCTCGCGTACTTCACGGCCCTTCTGGTGGCCGATGACCATCACCGGCTTGCCGTCCAGGCGCGCGGTACCACCGACGATGGCGGCGTCGTCGGAGAAGTGGCGGTCACCGTGCAGTTCTTCGAACTCGGTGAAGATGTGCTCCAGGTAGTCCAGGGTGTAAGGACGACGTGGATGACGGGCCAGGCGGGCGATCTGCCAGCTGGTCAGGTTGCCGAAGATGCTTTCGGTCAGGGTATTGCTCTTGTCTTGCAGACGGGCAATTTCATCGCTGATGTTCAGCGAGTTGTCGTTGCCTACCAGGCGCAGGCCTTCGATCTTGGCTTGCAGGTCGGCAATCGGCTGTTCGAAATCGAGAAAATTCGGGTTCATAGTCATCCGTCTTGGGTCTACGGCCAGGCGGCCGGCCGGTTGATCCGTTTGGCGCCCTACCTTAAGGGATCAGGCGCATTCAGGTCGAGATTAAATTTTTGTCGATTCAACGATATTGCAGGAAGACGTTCTCACGCCCGAACTGGTCACGCAGCGCCTGAATCAGGCCGTCAGCCGGGTCGATCGCCCACTGCTCGCCGAACTGCAGCATGGCCTTGGCATCGCTGCCGGTGTACTCCAAGGTGATCGGGCACGCCCCGCGATGACGGGTGATCAGCTCGCCCAGCCACTTCAGCCGGTCGCCCTTGAGAGCCTCGTGCGCCACCTTCAGGCGCAGGCTCTCGGCCAGCTTGGTGCGCGCATCTTCCATGGTCATTACCTGCTTCACCCGCAGGCGCAGGCCACCGGAGAAGTCGTCATTGCTGACCTCGCCTTCCACCACCACCATGGCATCGGCCTGCAACAAGGACTGCGCCGCGATGTAGGCGTCGGCAAACAGCGACGCCTCGATCCGCCCCGAGCGGTCATCGAGGGTGACGAAGCCCATCTTGTCGCCCTTCTTGTTCTTCATCACCCGCAGCGCAATGATCATGCCGGCGACGGTCTGGGTTTCGCGTGACGGCTTGAGGTCGATAATACGCTGGCGGGCGAAGCGGCGGATCTCGGTTTCGTACTCGTCGATCGGGTGGCCGGTGAGGTACAGGCCAAGGGTGTCCTTCTCGCCCTTCAGGCGCTCTTTCAGGGTCAGCTCGCGCGCCTTGCGATGGCTGGCATACACGTCGGCGTCGACCTCGTCGAACATGCCGCCGAACAGGTCGATGTGGCCACTGTCGGCGGTGCGGGCGGTCTGCTCAGCGGCCTTGATGGCCTCGCCCAGCGCCGAAAGCAAGGTCGCACGGTTGCGGTCGATGTTGGCGTGGTAAGCCTTGATCTCGTCATGGAAATACGGGCCAAGACGGTCCAGCGCGCCACTGCGCACCAGCGCATCGAGGGTGCGCTTGTTGACGCGCTTGAGGTCGATGCGCTCGCAGAAATCGAACAGGTCCTTGAACGGGCCGCCCTCGGCACGGGCTTCGACGATGGCCTCCACCGGGCCCTCGCCGACCCCTTTGATGGCGCCCAGGCCATAGACGATGCGGCCGTCGTTGTTGACGGTGAACTTGAAGTCGGAGAAGTTCACGTCCGGCGCGTCGAGGCGCAGCTTCATGTTGCGCACCTCCTCCACCAGTACCACCACCTTGTCGGTGTTGTGCATGTCCGCCGACAGCACCGCCGCCATGAATGGCGCCGGGTAGTGGGTTTTCAGCCAGGCCGTCTGGTACGACACCAGGCCGTAGGCTGCGGAGTGGGACTTGTTGAAGCCGTAGCCGGCAAACTTCTCTACCAGGTCGAAAATGTTGCCCGCAAGATCCGCTTCGATATTGTTGGCCACGCAGCCTTCGATGAAACCGCCCCGCTGCTTGGCCATTTCCTCGGGCTTTTTCTTGCCCATCGCGCGGCGCAGCATGTCGGCACCACCGAGGGTGTAGCCCGCCATTACCTGGGCAATCTGCATCACCTGTTCCTGGTACAGGATGATGCCGTAGGTGGGTGCCAGGACCGGCTTCAGGCCTTCGTACTGGTAGTCGGAGTGCGGGTAGGCCAGTTCGGCGCGGCCGTGCTTGCGGTTGATGAAGTCGTCCACCATGCCCGATTGCAGCGGGCCCGGGCGGAACAGTGCCACCAGTGCGATGAGGTCTTCCAGGCAGTCGGGCTTGAGCTTCTTGATCAGCTCCTTCATGCCGCGCGACTCAAGCTGGAATACCGCCGTGGTTTCGGCTTTCTGCAATAGCTCGTAGGTTTTGCGGTCGTCCAGCGGGATGAAGTCGATATTGAGGTCGGGCAGGTCCTTCTTGGCCTGCTCGCGGTTGATGATCTCCATCGCCCACTTGATGATGGTCAGGGTACGCAGGCCGAGGAAGTCGAACTTCACCAGACCCGCCGCCTCGACGTCATCCTTGTCGAACTGGGTTACCAGGCCACCGCCTTCTTCATCACAGGCAATCGGCGAGAAGTCGGTGAGCTTGGTGGGGGCGATAACCACACCACCGGCGTGCTTGCCGGTACCCCGGGTGACGCCTTCCAGCTTCAGCGCCATGTCCCAGATTTCGCGGGCGTCCTCGTCACCCTTGAGGAAGTCGCGCAGGATTTCTTCCTGCTCGTAGGCCTTCTCCAGGGTCATGCCCACTTCGAACGGGATCATCTTCGAAAGGCGGTCGGCCAGGCCGTAGGACTTGCCCTGCACCCGCGCCACGTCACGCACCACCGCCTTGGCGGCCATGGTACCGAAAGTGATGATCTGGCTGACCGCGTTGCGCCCGTAGGCCTCGGCCACGTAATCGATGACCCGGTCACGGCCGTCCATGCAGAAGTCGACGTCGAAGTCGGGCATGGAAACACGTTCAGGGTTGAGGAAACGTTCGAACAGCAGGTCGTAGGCCAACGGGTCGAGGTCGGTGATCTTCAGTACGTAGGCCACCAGCGAGCCAGCACCCGACCCCCGGCCTGGGCCAACCGGCACGTCGTTGTTCTTGGCCCACTTGATGAAGTCCATGACGATCAGGAAGTAACCGGGGAAGCCCATCTGGATGATGATATCCAGCTCGAACTTCAGGCGGTCCAGGTACTCCTGGCGCTTTTCTTCGTAATTGGGGGTGGTCTCTTTCGGCCACAGCACCGCCAGGCGCTCTTCCAGGCCTTCGTGGGCCACGTGGCGCAGGTAATCGTCGATGCCCATGCCGTTGGGCGTCGGGAAGTCGGGCAGGAAGTACTTGCCCAGCTGTACCTGGATATTGCAGCGCTTGGCAATTTCCACGGTGTTGGCAATGGCGTCGGGCAGGTCGCTGAACAGCTCGGCCATTTCTGCGGCCGACTTGAGGTACTGCTGGTCACTGTAGTTACGCGGGCGCCGTGGATCGTCGAGGGTCCAGCCTTCGCCGATACAGACGCGGGTTTCGTGGGCGTCGAAGTCGGTCTGCTTGAGAAAGCGCACGTCGTTGGTGGCCACCAGCGGGGCGCCAAGGCGGTCGGCCAGCGCCACGGCGGCGTGCACATACTCTTCGTCGCGAGCGCGGTTGGTGCGCTGCACTTCGACGTAGAAGCGCTCGGGGAACATGCCCATCCAGTCTTGCAGCAACGCGGCAGCTTCATCGTCCCTGCCGGCCAGCAAGGCCATGCCGATGTCACCCTCCTTGCCTGCCGACAGGGCGATCAGGCCCTCGCTGGCAGGTGCGATCCACTCACGCTGAAGGATGACCAGGCCGTTACGCTGACCCTCGGTCCAGCCGCGCGAAATCAGCTCGGTGAGGTTGCGGTAGCCCTGTGGGTCCATCGCCAGGAAGCAAATACGCGACAGCGGTGCTTCCGGGTCGGCGCCGGCCAGCCACAGGTCGGCGCCACTGATCGGCTTGATGCCGGCGCCCATGGCGGTCTTGTAGAACTTGACCAGCGAGCACATGTTGCTCTGGTCGGTAATCGCCACCGCCGGCATGTTCATCCCGGCCAGCGCCTTGGCCAGCGGTTTGATCCGCACCAGGCCGTCAACCAGCGAGAATTCAGAGTGGACGCGCAGGTGAACGAAGGGAACCGACATGGAAGATCCTGTAGCAGTGCTTGACGACAAGGGCGGGATTGTAGCTTATGAGGGAGGATTTGGGGCCTCTGTGGGAGCCGGCTGGTCGGGGCGACGAACCGCGGCGATGGGCCGCAAAGCGGCCCCGGGGTCAGATCAGCGAATCGACCACACCGCTGCGCGCGTCCCATGCTGCCCGCACCGGGGCAAAGGAACGCCGATGAATGGGTGTAGGCCCAAGCCGCGCCAGGGCCTCAAGGTGGACCGGCGTCGGGTAGCCCTTATGCCCACCGATGCCATAACCCGGGTAGATCAGCTCGAACGCGCTCATCTCCCGATCGCGGGACACTTTGGCCAGAATCGAGGCAGCAGCGATCGCCGGTACCTGGCTATCACCCTTGACCACCGGCGCCGATGGCACAGCCAGTTTCGGGCAGCGGTTGCCGTCGATCAGGGCCAGCCTGGGCGTAATGTGCAGGCCCTCGACCGCGCGCTGCATGGCCAGCATCGTGGCTTGCAGAATGTTCAGCCGGTCGATTTCCTCGACCTCGGCACGGGCGATGCAGAAACTCAGGGCCTTTTCGCAGATCTCGTCGAACAGCGCTTCACGCCTGGCTTCGGTGAGTTTCTTCGAATCGTTCAGGCCGAGGATCGGGCGTGCAGGATCAAGGATCACCGCCGCCGTCACCACCGCGCCGCACAGCGGGCCACGGCCCACTTCGTCGACGCCGGCGACCAGGTCTTCGACCAGTTTGAAGTCCAGTCCAGTTTGCATGTCAGCGGTCCTTGAGCAGGGCCAGTACCGCCTCGGCCGCCTGGTTGGAGGCGTCACGGCGCAGGGTGCGGTGAATTTCGTCGAAGCGTTCGGTCTGCTGGCTGCCATCGCCAACCAGTGGCGCCAGGGTGTTGGCCAAGGCTTCGCTGGTGGCGTCGTCCTGCAGCAGCTCGGGTACCAGCTCGCGCTGGGCCAGCAGGTTCGGCAACGAGACGTAGGGGCTTTTCACCAGGCGCTTGAGTATCCAGTAGGTCAAAGGCGCAAGGCGATAGGCGACCACCATCGGACGCTTGTACAGCAGCGCTTCGAGGGTGGCGGTGCCCGAGGCGATCAGTACTGCATCGCAGGCCGCCAGGGCCTGGTGCGACTGGCCATCGAGCAGGGTCAGCGGCAGGTGCCGACCTTCGAGCATCTGCTCGACCTGGGCGCGTCGCGCGGCGTTGGCGCAGGGCAGCACGAAACGCACGCCCGGCACCTGCTGGCACAGGCGTTCGGCGGCATCGAGGAACAACGCCCCAAGGCGCCCTACTTCGCCACCTCGGCTGCCCGGCATCAATGCCACCACCGGCCCGTCGTCGAGGCCCAGCGCAGCACGTGCCGCCGGCCGGTCGGCTTCAAGCGGAATGGTGTCGGCCAGCGGATGGCCGACGAAGCGTACCGGTACGCCCTGCTCCTCGTAAAAGCGCGCCTCGAATGGCAGCAGGGTCAGCATCAGGTCGCAACCCTCGCGAATCTTCAGCACGCGCTTCTGCCGCCACGCCCACACCGAGGGGCTGACGTAGTGCACGGTCTTGATCCCGGCCTCGCGCAGTTTCAGTTCGATGTTGAGGGTGAAATCAGGTGCGTCGATGCCGATGAAGACATCGGGCTTTTCGTCAATCAAGGTCTGGATCAGCAGCTTGCGGCGCTTGAGCAGCTCGCGCAGGCGCCCCAGCACTTCGACCAGGCCCATCACCGCCAGGCGCTCCATGGGGAAGTAGGATTGCAGCCCTTCGGCTTCCATCAAGGGGCCACCAACGCCGATGAAACGGACGTCAGGGTGGCGCGCCTTGAGCGCACGCATCAAGCCTGAACCGAGAATATCACCACTGGCCTCACCTGCGACCAGGGCTACGCAAAGCTGGGCCATATCAGCGGGTGATGCCGCGAGCGGAGTTCACGATCGACTGACGGAACAGGTCGACTTCAGGGTGCTTTTCGGCCATTTCGGCCAATTCCTTCAGCGCGTCTTCGACGGTAAGGCCCTGGCGATAGACAATCTTGTAGCAACGACGCAGCACGTGGATCACCTCGTCGCTGAAACCTCGGCGGCGCATGCCCTCGAAGTTCATGCTGCGGGCTTCGGCAGGGCTGCCGAAGACGGTCACGAAGGCAGGTACGTCCTTGCCGATTGCCGTGCCCATGCCGGAAAACGCGTGGGCACCGATATGGCAGTACTGGTGCACCAGGGTATAGCCGGACAGGATCGCCCAGTCACCCACATGCACATGGCCGGCCAATGCCGTGTTGTTGACCAGGATGCAGTGGTTGCCGATGACACTGTCGTGGCCGATATGGGCGTAGGCCATGATCAGGTTATGGTCGCCCACGGTGGTTTCCGCGCGGTCCTGAACGGTACCGCGGTGAATGGTCACCCCTTCGCGAAACACGTTATGGTCGCCGATCACCAGGCGCGTCGGTTCACCCTTGTACTTGAGGTCAGGGGTGTCTTCACCGATCGAGGAAAACTGAAAGATACGGTTGTGCTTGCCGATACGGGTCGGCCCTTTGAGCACAACATGCGGGCCGATGACGGTGCCCTCCCCGATTTCTACATCGGGGCCAACGATCGACCAAGGGCCGACCTCGACACCCTCGGCCAGCTTGGCCGAGGGATCGATAATGGCCCGAGGATCAATCGAATTCATAGGGAGCGTTCCGCGCAGGTGATCTGTGCCGAGCAGACCGGCTTGCCGTCGACCAGCGCGCGGCATTCGAACTTCCAGATCATGCTCTTGCGACTGAGGAATTTGGCTTCCAGTACCAGCTGGTCACCCGGCAGTACTGGTTGACGGAAGCGCAGTTTGTCGGAGCCGACAAAGTAGTACAGGGTTCCATCGGCCGGCTTGGCATCGAGCATCTTGAAACCGAGAATACCGGCCGCCTGGGCCATGGCTTCGATGATCAGGACGCCCGGCATGATCGGGTGCGCTGGAAAATGGCCGTTGAAGAACGGCTCGTTGATGCTGACATTCTTGTAGGCACGAATGCTCTGGGCCTCGAAGTCCAGATCCGTCACACGGTCCACCAACAGGAACGGGTAACGGTGAGGCAGGTATTCGCGAATCTCGTTGATGTCCATCATTTCGGGGGGGAAGCCTGTAATAATAATAGGGAGCGCAGGTGCTGACCAAACGCTCCTTTTGCAGTCCAAAGAGGAGCCAGCTAGCGACTGTTCACTCTTGCTCAGGGAATGGTATCAGCCTTCTGATGCCGGCAGGCCACCTGAGGTCACGGTATCGACGCGTTTTTCCAGCTGCTGGAGACGCTTGGCGATGTCGTCCAGATGGCGGATGCGCGCGGCGCTCTTGCGCCATTCAGCCAGTGGCTGCATGGCAGTGCCGGAAGAATAGGCACCCGGTTCTGTGATCGAACGGGTCACCATGGTCATCCCGGACACGAAAACGTTATCACAGACATCGATATGGCCAACCATGCCGACACCGCCGGCGATGGTGCAATGCTTGCCAATGCGCGTGCTGCCGGAGATACCGACGCAGGCGGCCATGGCCGTATGCTCACCGATCTGCACGTTGTGGGCGATCTGGATCTGGTTGTCGAGCTTGACCCCGTCAGCGATCCGCGTGTCCGACAGTGCACCGCGGTCGACCGCAGTGTTGACACCGATTTCCACGTCATCGCCAATGGTCACGCCACCGATCTGGGCGATCTTGCGCCACACGCCCTTCTCGTTGGCGAAGCCGAAGCCTTCACCACCAATCACCGCACCCGACTGGATCACCACACGCTTGCCGATGGTCACGTCATGGTACAGGGTGACCCGTGGCGCCAGCCAGCCGCCCTCACCGATCACGCAACGGGCACCGACCACGCAGTGTGCACCCACACTGACATTTGCCGCGATGCGCGCGCCGCTTTCAATGACCGCAAACGGCCCGATGCTGGCACTGGCATCCACCTGCGCGTCCTCAGCCACCACGGCGCTGGGATGAATACCCGCCACAGCCTTGGGTTTGGGGTCGAACAGGTGGGAAATGCGCGCATAGGCCAGGTACGGATCGGCGACGATCAGTGCATTGCCGGCAAAGCTATCGGCATCCGCAGCCTTCAGCAGCACCGCAGCCGCCTGGCTGTTGTCCAGGTATTTGCGGTACTGCGGGTTGGCGAGGAAGCTCAATTGGCCGGGGCCAGCCTCCTGCAAGGTGGCCAGCCCGGTAATCTGCAGCGCCTCGGGCCCCTTGAGGGTGGCACCGAGGGCCTCGGCCAGCTGGCCTAGCGTCATGGTCACACTCATATCAACGGGCTTGGTTCATGCGCTCGATGACCTGGCGGGTGATGTCGTACTGAGGCTTGACATCGATGACCGCACCACGTTCGAGAACCAGGTCGAAACCACCCTTCTTGATCACTTCCTCGACAGCGCCATCCAGCTTCGGCTTCAGCTGCTTGAGCATGTCGCGGTCGGCAACGGCCTTGGCTTCGTTCAGCTCCTTGGACTGGAACTGGAAGTCGCGGGCCTTCTGCTTGAATTCGAGCTCCAGGCGCTCGCGCTCCTGCTGCTGCATCTTGTCACCGCCCTTGATCAGGCGGTCCTGGATGCCCTTGGCGCTGCTTTCCAGGCTTTTCAGCTTGGTCAGTTGCGGGCCGAATTTTTTCTCGGCATCAACCGCGTACTTCTTGGCGGCATCCGATTCGAGCAGGGCCATCTGATAGTTCAGCACGGCGACCTTCATTTCGGCGAAAGCCGGGGTGGCGACCAGCGCCGCGGCCACTACGGCCAGTTGAGCCAATTTACGCACGATGCACTCCTGGATAAACCGTTGTCGTTAAGCGAGGGCCGACCTTAGAAGGTCTGGCCCAGAGAGAATTGGAACACTTGAGTATCGGCATCGTCCGGCTTCTTGACCGGCATCGCCAGGCTGAAGCTCAACGGGCCCAGCGCGGTAATCCAGGTCACACCCAGGCCGACCGAGCTGGCCATGCCCGAGAACCCGACCTTCTCGCAATCAGGCTTGTTGCCGCAATTGGTGTCGAACACGTTACCCACATCCCAGAATACGGAGGTGCGCAGGGAACGCTGGTCTTTCACGAACGGCAGCGGGAACAGCAATTCGACACCACCTTGCACCAGCACGTTGCCACCGAACGGCAGCGGATCCTGGTCCGGGTCGGCGATGGTGCCAGGCCGGTTACCATTGCTCGGGGTGCTGCGTGGGCCCAGGCTGCTGTCCTTGAAGCCACGCACGGAGTTGAAGCCACCCGCGAAGTAGTTCTCGTAGAACGGCAGGCCAGAGGTGCTGCCATAACCATCACCATAGCCCAGCTCGGTGTGCAGGCGCAGGGTGTAGTCGTTGTTGATCGGCTGGAACAGCTGGCCGCGGTAGTCGAGCTTGAAGAACGACAGGTCGCTGCCCGGAATGGTGGACTCCAGGGTCAGGCTCTGGGAATGACCACGGGTCGCCAGCACGCCTTTGTTCAGGGTCGATTCCGACCAGCCGATCGAGGCCTTGAAGTTGAGGAAGTTGTCGCCTTCCTGGTCGAGGAAATCGAAAATCTCGTCAACGGTGTACTTGCCGGTCTTGATCTTGTCCTGCTGCACGCTCAGGCCGTAGGTCAGGCGCGAGGTTTCGCTGATCGGGTAACCCAGGCTGACGCCCGCACCGTAGCTGTCCACCGCATAGCTGGCCACGTCGACGTCGAGGTCGTCGTAGTCGGTGCTGCGGTAGAAGGCGTTGTAGCCCAGGCTGACGCCGTCGGCAGTGAAGTAGGGGTCGACGAAGCCGAAGTTGTAGCGGGTCTGGTATTCCGAACGGGTCAGGCCGATGGACACCTTGTTACCGGTACCGAGGAAGTTGCTCTGGCTGATCGAACCACCGAGGATCAGGCCGGCGCTCTGAGCAAAACCGACGCTGGCGGTGATCGAGCCGGACGCCTGCTCTTCGACGCTGTAGTTGACGTCGACCTGGTCGTCGGTGCCTGGCACTGGCGGGGTCTCGACGTTGACTTCCTTGAAGAAGCCCAGGCGCTCGAGGCGGGTCTTGGACTGGTCGATCAGGTAGGTCGACGCCCAGCCACCTTCCATCTGGCGCATCTCGCGACGCAGCACTTCGTCTTCGGTCTTGGTGTTGCCGCGGTAGTTGATGCGGTTGACGTAGGCACGCTTGCCCGGGTCGACCACGAACATGATGTCGACCGTGTGGTCCTGCTCGTTCGGCTGTGGCACGCCGTTGACGTTGGCGAAGGTATAGCCTTCGTTACCCAGGCGGCGGGTGATCAGCTCGGAGGTGGTGGTCATCACCTTGCGCGAGAATACCTGGCCCGGCTGCACCAGCAGCAGCGACTGAACCTGGTCCTGCGGCACCTTCAGGTCACCGGACAGCTTCACGTCGCGAACGGTGTACTTCTCGCCTTCGTTGATGTTGACGGTGATGTAGACGTGTTTCTTGTCCGGCGTGATGGACACCTGGGTAGAGGCGATGTCCATGTTGATGTAGCCGCGGTCCAGGTAGTAGGAACGCAGGCGTTCCAGGTCACCGGAAAGTTTTTCGCGGGCGTACTTGTCGTCGTTCTTGAAGAACGACAGCCAGTTGGTGGTTTTCAGCTCGAACAGCTGCCCCAGGGTTTCATCGTCGAACACGTTGTTGCCAACGATGTTGATGTGCTGGATGGCAGCCACGGTGCCTTCGTTGATCTTGATCTTCAGCGCCACGCGGTTGCGCGGCTGCGGCACCACTTCGGCGTCGACTTCGGCCGAGTAGCGGCCCTGGGCCACGTACTGGCGCTGCAGCTCATTACGCACACCTTCGAGGGTGGCACGCTGGAAGATCTCGCCTTCGGCCAGGCCCGATTGCTTCAGGCCCTTCATCAGGTCTTCGGTGCTGATCGCCTTGTTGCCTTCGATCTCGATGCTGGACACCGACGGGCGCTCGACCACGTTGATGATCAGCACATTGCCGTCGCGATTCAGCTGGATGTCCTGGAAGAACCCGGTCTTGAACAGCGAGCGGGTCGAGTCCACCAGGCGGCGGTCGTCGGCCTGGTCGCCGACGTTCAGCGGCAGGGCACCGAAGACACTGCCGGCGGAAACCCGCTGCAGGCCGTTGACGCGGATATCGGAGATGGTGAAGGACTCGGCGTGAACTTCAGCGATCATCAGTGCGGACATGACCGCAGTTAGCAGCAGACGTTTCATGAAGTCCTTTTATTCCAACTGGCAATAAACAACCCGCCGTGACAACACGGCAGGTTTGCAATTGAGCGAAGCTTTATAGTCGACCCAGATCGTTGATCAGGGCGAGCAACATCACCCCTACGACCAAACTGATACCGATCTGGACCCCCCAACCTTGCACCCGATCTGAGAGCGGACGACCGCGCGCCCACTCGACCAGGTAAAACAGCAAATGCCCCCCATCCAGTACCGGTATGGGCAGCAAGTTAAGAACCCCTAGGCTTATGCTCAGGTAGGCCAGGAAATTCAGGAAATCTCCGACGCCGGACTGGGCTGAAGCGCCCGCCACTTTAGCAATGGTTATCGGTCCGCTCAAGTTTTTTACCGAGAGCTCCCCGAACAGCATTTTCTTCAGCGATTCAAGGGTCAGGACGCTCATGCTCCAGGTGCGCGACAAGCCCTCACCCACCGCATCCAGTGGCCCGTAGCTGACTTCGCGGAGCATGTCGGCAGGCCATTCGCCACCTTTTACCCCCGCC
The DNA here is from genome assembly GCF_013179515.1 of Pseudomonas sp. CM27. Taxonomy (GTDB): domain Bacteria; phylum Pseudomonadota; class Gammaproteobacteria; order Pseudomonadales; family Pseudomonadaceae; genus Aquipseudomonas. The sequence continues at coordinate 4,514 of NZ_JABMCN010000007.1, read as the reverse complement.
CCCAGGTAACCACCAACCGCCTTGCCCTCACCCTTGCGGGCCAATGTCACCGGCACGTCCAGCGCAGCGCCATCGCGCTCGACGCGCACCACCACCTTGGCATCCGGGCGCGCACGCACGCTGTCGACCACTTGCTGCCATTGCGTCACCGCCACCCCATCGAGGCTCAGCAGCTTGTCACCGGTTTTAAGGCCTGCAGCCGCTGCGGGGCCCTTCGGGTCGATCTCGGCCAGCACCGGCACGATCGCCGGGCGCCAAGGGTGCAGCCCCAGGGACTGGATCGGGTCCGGCTCGTCGGCGCCTTTCAGCCAGCTGTCCAGCTTCACCTGCAGCTGGCGCTCGGCGCTGGCACCTTCATCACGCACCCCTACCTGCAAGGTGCCACTTTCGCCCAGGCGGCGCACCAGTTGCAGATTGACCGCCGACCAGCCGCTGGTCGGCTTACCGTCGACGGAAACGATTTCCTGACCCGCCGTCAGGCCGGCCGAGGCGGCCAGGCTGCCGGCGTCTACCGCACCGATCACCGGGCGGATCTGCTGGGTGCCCAGCATTGCCAGCACCCAGAAGAAAAAGATCGCCAGCAGGAAGTTGGCGATCGGGCCCGCCGCGACGATCGCGATGCGCTGGCGCACGGACTTGCGGTTGAACGACTGGTCGGCCAGCGCGGGCGGCACATCGCCTTCACGCTCGTCGAGCATCTTGACGTAGCCCCCCAGCGGAATCGCCGCGACCACGAACTCGGTACCCTGGCGGTCATGCCAGCGCAGCAGCGGCGTGCCGAAGCCCACCGAGAAGCGCAGCACCTTGACGCCGCAGCGGCGCGCGACCCAGAAGTGGCCGAATTCGTGGAAGGTGACCAGCACACCCAAGGCCACGAGGGTGCCGATAATCATGTAGAGCGCTGTCATGTCCATCTCCGAATGATGTTCAGCGGGCCGGCGTCATGCCCAGCCCCTCGCGAACCGTGGTGGGCCTGCATCAGCGACCGTGACGCCTCAGCCACTCACGGGAAAGCTCCCGGGCACGCTGGTCGGCGGCGAACACCGCGTCCAGCGACGGCAGCGGTACGACGGGCTCCTGATCGAGCACCTGTTCGATCATACCCGCGATATCGGGGAAGCGGATACGCCGCTCGAGAAATGCCTCGACCGCCACTTCGTTGGCCGCGTTCAGTACGGCGGGCGCGCTATTGCCAGCCTCGGCAGCCTGCCGAGCCAGGCGCAGGCAAGGGAAGCGCTGTTCGTCGGGCGCCTGGAAATCCAGACGGGCGATGGCAAACAAGTCCAGCGGAGCCACGCCCGAATCGATCCGCTCAGGCCAGGCCAAGGCATTGGCGATGGGTGTGCGCATGTCCGGGTTGCCCAACTGCGCCAGCACCGAACCGTCCACATAGTCGACCAGGGAGTGGATCACGCTCTGCGGATGCACCACTACCTCGACCTTGGCCGGCACGGCATCGAACAGCCAGCAGGCTTCGATCAACTCGAGCCCCTTGTTCATCATGCTGGCCGAATCCACGGATATCTTGCGCCCCATGGACCAGTTGGGGTGCGCGCAGGCTTGCTCCGGCGTCACGTCCAGCAACGCCTCGACAGGCGTTTCGCGGAACGGGCCTCCAGAGGCTGTGAGCAGGATTCGACGGACACCCACGGCACTCAGGCCGCGCGCGTAGTCGCCAGGCATGCACTGGAAGATTGCGTTGTGCTCGCTGTCGATCGGCAGCAGCACGGCGCCGCTGCGCCGCACCGACTCCATGAACAGCGCCCCGGACATTACCAGGGCTTCCTTGTTGGCCAGCAACACCTTCTTGCCCGCTTCGACCGCCGCCAAGGTCGGGCGCAGGCCGGCTGCACCGACAATGGCGGCCATCACCGCGTCCACCTCAGCAGCGCAGGCAACCTGGCAAAGGCCCGCCTCGCCTTCGAGCACCTCGGTAGCACAGCCAGCCGCTGCCAGGCCCTCGCGCAGTCGCGCGGCCGCCTCGGTGCTGGGCACCACGGCAAAGGCCGGGCGATGCCGCACGCACAACGCCAGCAACTCGTCGACGCGCGAATAGCCGCTCAAGGCAAACGCCTGGTAACGGTCAGGGTGACGCGCGATCACGTCCAGCGTGCTCAGGCCGATCGAGCCAGTGGCGCCCAGCACGGTAATGCGCTGCGGGCGACTCACATCACACCCCATTCGGCAGCCCACAACAGCACGGCGAAAATCGGGATGGCCGCGGTAAGGCTATCGATGCGATCGAGCACGCCGCCATGGCCAGGCAGCAGGTTACTGCTGTCCTTGATGCCGGAACGACGCTTGAACATGCTCTCGGTCAGGTCACCGACCACAGAGGCCATGACCAGCAGCGCGGCACCCAGCAGGCCCAGCAGGATCTGGCCGACGCCCCAGTCGCGGCTGATGCCGACCCCCAGGGTAATCAGCAGGCTGACCGCCAGGCCACCGTACACGCCTTCCCAGCTCTTGCCCGGACTGACCTGCGGGGCCAGCTTGCGCTTGCCGAACGCGCGCCCGGAAAAGTACGCGCCTATGTCGGCGGCCCATACCAGCACCATTACCGACAGGATCAGCCAGTTGCCCAGCGGCCAGTGCTTGAGCAGTACCAGCCCTTGCCAGGCCGGCAGCAGCACCAGCAGGCCGATCAGCAATCGGCAGGCGGCACTGGCCCACAGTTCGCTGCTGCGCGGGTAGGTAAACACCAGCCAGGTGGCCAACCCCCACCAGATAACTGCAGCCCCCAGCACCCAGGGCGCCAGCTCGGGAAGCACATACAGCAGCATCAGCGCCCCAGCGACCGCTGCGGCATAAGCGATGCGCAGCGGCTGGGCCATCAGCCCGGCGAGGCGCGCCCACTCCCATGCACCCAGGGTGACCACAAAGCCGATGAACAGGGCGAAATCCCCGCCGTTGAGCAGGAAGAAACCGCCCAGCGCGATCGGCAGCAGGATCAGCGCGGTAATGATGCGTTGTTTAAGCATTAAGCACGAGCTCCAGCCTCGACCTGCTCGCTCGTCTTACCGAAGCGGCGCTGGCGCGAAGCGAAATCGGCCAGGGCATTGCGCATGGCCTCGTGTTTGAAGTCCGGCCAGTACAGGTCGGAGAAGTACAGTTCTGCGTAGGCCAGCTGCCACAGCAGGAAGTTGCTGATGCGGTGCTCGCCACCAGTGCGGATGCACAGGTCCGGCAGCGGTAGCTCGCCGGTCGACAGGCAGGTCTGCAAAAGGCCCGGGGTGATATCGTCCGGGCGCAGGTGCCCGGCCTGCACTTCCCGCGCCAGCCGCTGGGCCGCCTGGGCGATATCCCATTGGCCGCCATAGTTGGCCGCGATCTGCAGGATGAAGCGATTGCTGCCGGCGGTCAGCGCCTCGGCTTCGCGCATGGCAGCCTGCAACTCGGGATGAAACCGTGAACGGTCACCAATGATGCGCAGGCTGATGTTGTTCTCGTTGAGGCGCCTGGCCTCGCGGCGCAGCGCCGAGAAGAACAGTTCCATCAGTGCACCGACCTCTTCGGCGGGGCGCTGCCAGTTTTCACTGGAGAACGCGAACAGGGTCAGCACTTCGACCCCGGACTGGGCGCACACCTCGATGACCGCGCGAACGGCGTCGACGCCCGCCTTGTGCCCGGCAACGCCGGGCAGTAGGCGTTTTTTCGCCCAGCGGTTGTTGCCATCCATGATGATCGCGACATGACGCGGCACCGAGGACGGCGCCGCTGGCTTGGTCTTTTCCATTAAAAAACCCCGGCCTTAGACGGCCATCAGGTCCTTTTCCTTGGCCTTGAAGGCTGCATCGGCGTCAGCAACGAACTTGTCGGTGAGCTTCTGGATCTCGTCAGCGGCGCGACGTTCTTCGTCCTCGCTGATTTCCTTGTCCTTGGTCAGCTTTTTCAGGTCGGCCAGGGCATCGCGGCGCACGTTGCGCACGGCCACCTTGGCATCCTCGACAACGCCGCTGGCCTGCTTGGTATAGCCCTTGCGGGTTTCCTCGGTCAGGGCCGGCATCGGCACACGAATAGTGGTACCGGCGCTGGACGGGTTCAGGCCCAGGTCGGAGGTGAGGATGGCTTTCTCGATGGCCGCGCTGAGATTCTTGTCGTGGGCAACGATTTTCAGGGTGCGGGCATCTTCGACGCTGATCGCGGCAACCTGGTTCAGCGGCATCTCGCTACCCCAGGCGGTGACCTTGACGCTGTCGAGGATGCTCGGATGGGCGCGACCGGTGCGGATCGCGGCCAGGTGGCGACCCAGGGCCTCGAGGGACTTGGTCATGCGCTCCTGCGCGTCTTTCTTGATGTCGTTGATCATTTTTGAACTTCCTCGATCAGAGTTCCTTCCGCGCCGCCATGCACGATGTTCAGCAGGGCGCCGGGCTTGTTCATGTTGAAGACGCGCAGTGGCATCTTGTGGTCGCGGCACAGACAGATTGCCGTCAGGTCCATCACACCCAGCTTGCGATCCAGCACTTCATCGTAGGTCAGATGATCGAACTTCTCGGCATGCGGGTCCTTGA
>NZ_JABMCN010000069.1 GCF_013179515.1 Pseudomonas sp. CM27 | reverse complement strand
AATAGGCGCCCTTGGCGCGCAGGGCCTGCTCGAATTCGGCAGGGGACATTGGCAGTGCGTCGCTCATTCCGCTGGCTCCTGTAGAAGGATTGTCTGGCCGGACATACACGGCCCCTGTGGGAGCGGGCGTGCCCGCTCCCACAGGGTCTTGTGTTGCCTTGCAGAGTGTTTACAACTCGATGCTCATGCCATCGAAGGCGACTTCCACGCCCCGGCGCAGTACCTCGGCGCGCTCGGGCGAATCTTCGTCGAGAATCGGGTTGGTGTTGTTGATGTGGATAAGTACCTTGCGCTGGCGCGGGAAGCTGTCGAGCACTTCCAGCATGCCGCCGGGCCCGTTCTGTGCCAGGTGGCCCATCTCGCGGCCGGTGCGGGTGCCCACGCCGCGGCGCTGCATTTCATCGTCTTCCCACAGGGTGCCATCGACCAGCAGGCAGTCGGCGCCATGCATCATCGCCAGCAGCTTCTCATCGACCTGCCCCAGGCCCGGGGCGTAGAACAGCTTGCCGCCGGTGCGGGTGTCCTCCACCAGCAGGCCTAGATTGTCGCCCGGGTGCGGGTCGAAACGGTGCGGCGAGTAGGGCGGCGCGGCGCTGCGCAGGGGGAACGGGGTGAAGCGCAGGTTGGGGCAGGCGTCGATCACGAAGCTGCCTTGCAGCTCGATGCGGTTCCACTGCAGGCCACCGTTCCAGTGGCTGAGCATGTTGAACAGCGGGAAGCCGGTGGAGAGGTCCTGGTGGACCATTTCGGTGCACCACACCTGGTGCGGGCAGCCTTCGCGCAGGCTGAGCAGGCCGGTGGTGTGGTCGATCTGGCTGTCCAGCAGGACGATGGCGTTGATGCCGGTGTCGCGCAGGGCACGGGCCGGCTGCATGGGCGCGAATGCCTGCAGCTGGGCGCGGATGTCGGGGGAGGCATTGCACAGCACCCAGTGCACGCCGTCGTCGGACAGGGCAATGGACGACTGGGTGCGTGCCGTGGCCCGCAGGGTGCCATCGCGCAAGCCTTTGCAGTTGACGCAGTTGCAGTTCCACTGTGGGAACCCGCCACCGGCGGCGGAGCCGAGAACCTGGATGAACATGGCCACTCTCTATGCAGAAAACCGGCTATGCAGAAAACCGGATCGGAAAAACGAAAACGCCCCGGCGGGCCGAGGCGTGGAACCGTAAGCCGGGCTTAGCGGTTAGCGAAGTACATGGTGACTTCGAAGCCGATACGCAGATCAGTGTAAGCAGGTTTGGTCCACATGGGATTACTCCTTCCGGATGGGTTTTGGGTGGCTCAGCTACTACTTGGGTACCGCCATGTGCAGGAGGTTCCCCAAACTGGGATTGCGCTATCTTACAAGAAAATTTTGTACCGAAAGGTTAATTATTCGAAAAGTGCCCTTGCAGTTCGCGTAACAATCGCCGGACTGGCTCAGCGCCAGGAAGAGTCTGGCGCGGCAGCGTTGGCCAGGCATAGCCAGGTGGACCCTGGGTCGAGCAGGTTGCTCAGCAGCTGGTCCAGATCCGTCTGCCGCGTTTTCAGAATAGTCCCATGTAGCGCCTGTAGCTGGCCAGGTTGTGTAGCCAGGTGTGTCTGCCACGCCCATTCGGCGACTTCGGCATTGGCCATGGCGGCTTCGTCGAATTGCCCGGCCAATGCTTGGCGGGCAGCCGGATCCAGGCTGACGCCGTGACCCAGCAGGGTGAGTATGTGGTCGAGGATGCGGGCAGGGCTGGTGTGCGGCGACTGCACGCCGAACAACAAGCCGCCCACGCCCTCGACCTGACGAAAGGCGCTGAATACCGCGTAGCCGAGTTGCAGCTCGACCCGTAGCCGTTGGTAGACCGGACCTTGCAGCAATTGGGCGAGCAGCCGGCCTGTGGCTTCGTTGTCCGCAGGGACAGGGCAGAACAGCAGCAATGCATGCTCACTGCCAGCCACCACGGCATGCTGCCAGCGTCGCTTTGCCCATCTGGGCGCTGGGGCGACCGACGAACCTTGCCCCGGGCAGTGCTGCAGTGCGGCAGCCAAAGCGGCTAGCGCGGCATCTTCGAAGCCTGCGGCCAGCCCCTGCCAATGGGTGTGCTGCCACAGGCTGTCGAGTTGCGCTTGTTCCAGCGTGCGGGCAGTTACAGGGGCGGGCTGCCCGCCTGATACTGCCTGCGGCAATTGTTCGAGCAAGGCCCGGATGGGCACCAGCGCCGGACGCGCTGCTGCGCAGGGCTGCCAACAACTGGCTGGGGGCTTGCGCATCAGGGCCAAGGCCTGTTCCACGGCCCGAAGCACAGCTGCCGGCAGCCCGGCGCAGCGTAATTGCCAGTACTCGCCAGCGCTGCTGAACTGCAACTGCACCGATGCACGCCCGCAGCGCTCCTGCAGTGGCACGAGGGCTTGTTCGAGCACGCCCTGCAAGTGCTGGCGCAGCGTCGAAGTTACATGCCAGCGCAAGTACAGCGCAGCGTATTGGCGGGTGCCAGGGAGTAGCTCGCTTACTTTCAGCGCCACCGGCAGTGGCTGCGGCGGGGCCGTGGGCAAATCTGCCATCAGCAAAGCGTCGACAGGGGGCAGGTGCCATTGACCACCCTCGGTGCAGGGCAGGCCTTCCAGCAGGGCACGGAAGGCTTGCGTCGCTTGCGCATCCAGCCCGGCGAACGGCTGTTTGCTGCTGTCCCGGCGGGCCAGCTCAAGCGCGCTGACACTGCGTTCGCGGCTGTGCTGCAGCAAGCCGAATTCGCGGTTCAACAGGGCAGGCTCGGCCCGGCGAATGAAACCGAACCAACTGTGCAGCAGGGCAGTGGCTTCGTCGGTGCGCGCGTCTGCGCCGAGCTTCAGCTCAATGTGCCACAGCAGCTGCCCGCCGAAGGCGTATAGCGGCTCGGCCTTGAAACTGTGCAGCCAGCCACGTTGGCGCAGTGCACCCAACCAGGTACCTGGGCGACTGTCGCCGAGCAAGGCGATCAGCAGCTCCAGTGCCTGCTCGGCACCTGCCGGGAGGTTGTCGTGCGTGAAAACATGCGGCATGGGCGTCGGCGCCAGTGGCGGCGGCGGGACTTGCGGTACGTGCTCACCCGTTGCGAACAACGCGGCATGTTGCCGACCCAGCTGCTCCAGCTCATCCAGCGGCTGCGGGCCGCACAGGCTCAAGACAATCTGGCCGCCCTGGTAGAAGCGCTGGTGAAAGCCTGCAAGCGCCTGCTGAAAAGCCGGGTCGTGCAGGGCCAGGGTGTGTCGGTTACCGGCATGAAAAGCGCCCAGCGGATGCGCGCGCGACACGGATTGCAGCAAGGCAAACTGCTGCTGGGCCTGCGGGTTGCGCGACCAGGCAATGAACTCGGCGTGGATCACCTCCCGTTCACGGCGTTGGCGCTGGATGCCCAGGTCTGGCTGGGCAAGCATCTGGCACAGGCGTTCGAGGCCTCCGGCAAAGGCAGCGGAAGGCACCTCGAAGAAAAAGTCGGTGTTGCGCTCACGAGTGCTGGCGTTGACCTGGCCGCCGAGGGCCTGCACATAGCGCATCAGGCCGTCATGCAGCGGGAAGCGCGGGGTGCCGAGGAAGAACAGGTGTTCGAGAAAGTGGGCCAGGCCGGGCCACTTGGCCGGGGCGTCATGGCTGCCCGCGTGCACCCGCAGGGCCGCCGCCGAGCGCTTCAGGCGCGGGGCGTGGCGCAGGGTCAGCTGCAGGCCGTTGGCGAGCGTGAGGTGGCGGGTGGCATCAGGCATGGGGGCTCCGGTGGATGTTGTCCATGCTAACCCATTTGTTGGCAGGCCCGGCCGCATAGGGATCGCATCAGGGCTCAAAGGTGCTTGCCTGATGCAATCTGCCAAAAGACCCGAGAAGCTCCCGCTGGTAGCCATCACCCCTTGCGCAGGTGCAGCTCCTGGCGCAAGTCGGTGAGGTAGGGAAAAGCCTCGCGCCCTTGACTCACCCGCTCATGCTCCAGCTCCGCCAGCAACTGGCACTCATCGCGCCCAGCCATGGCCAGCACGCTGCCATCCGGGCCGATGATGCTGCTCTGCCCGCAATAGTGGATCTCGTCTTCCGCGCCGCAGTAGTTGGCATACACCAGGTAGCACTGGTTCTCCTGCGCCCGTGCCCTAACGGTCACCTGGCAGACAAAGTCATAGGGCTCCATGTTCGCCGTCGGCACCAGGATCAGCTCGGCACCTTCCAGCGCCAGGCGCCGGGCATTCTCCGGGAACTCGATGTCGTAGCAGATCAGCAGGCCAACCTTCCAGCCGTCAAGCTCGACCACCGGGAAGTGGTCGCTGCCGGCGCTGAACATCGAGCGGTCCAGTTCGCCGAACAGGTGTGTCTTGCGGTAGTTGCTCAGGCTGCGGCCGTGCGCATCGATCAGCTGCACACTGTTGTAGATTGCCCCATCATCGCCGCGCTCCGGGTAGCCGTACACGATGGCGATGCGGTGCGCCTGGGCGATCTCCACTACAGCCATGGCTGCCAGGCCGTCGCTGGTTTCGGCCAGGCGCTCGACCTGGCCCAGGCCGATGTTGTAGCCGCTGATGAACATTTCCGGGCACACCAGCAACTGCGCACCGCGCTCGGCCGCCAGCTGCGCCTGGTGGCGCAGCCGCTGCAAGTTACCGGTCACGTCCAGCGGCTGGGGGGTGCCCTGGAACAGAGCAATGCGCATGGCGCCTCCTTCAATCAGTCAGCCAGGGCGATCGGGCCGATCTCGTCGAACACATCGCCTGGGCCGGGGTTGTCCGGGTGGGTGCTGCCACCGAAGTGGTTGATGATACCCCACACTGCATTCAGCGACGTCTGCACCGCGCCTTCCACCCAGGCCGGGGTCCATGACACGTCGTCACCGGCGATGAAGATACCGCGCTGCTCGGCAGGCATGTCCTGTTGCATGAAGTGCGCGTACATGCGCTGGTTATAGCGGTAGTGCCCCGGCAGTGCGCCTTTGAAGGCGCCAAGGAAGTACGGGTCCGCTTCCCAGGAAACGGTGATCGGGTCGCCGATGATGTGCCCGGCGATATCGGTTTTCGGGTAAATCTTCTTCAGCGCGTCGAGCGCCAGCTGCACGCGTTTTTCCACCGGGTGCGGCAGCATCTTCAGCGCATCGCTCATCCAGGCGTACGACAGGCAGATTACCCCGGGCTTGTCGTCACCGTTGTCGAACAGGTAAGTGCCGCGGGTGAGGCGGTCGGTAAGGGTCATGCTCATCAGGTCGCGGCCGGTTTCCGGGTCCTTGTCCTTCCAGAATGGCCGGTCGACCATGACAAAGGTTTTCGACGACTGCATGTAGCGGGTGCGGTCCAGGGCCATCCACATCTTCTGCGAGAACAGCGATTCCTCGCAGTCGATCTGGGTGGTCAGCAACCAGGTCTGGCAGGTAGCAAGCACGGCGCTGTAGTGCCGGGTATCGCCCCAGGTGTCCGTGACTGCCAGGCGGCCATCGGCGGCACGGGCAATGCGTTTCACCCCGCCACGCGGCGCGCCGCCGTGCAGTGCGCTCAGGCTGGTGCCCTGCGGCCAGTGCACGCAGCGTTCCGGTACATGGCGCCAGATGCCCTGCGGTACCTGCTCGACGCCGCCCACCACCAGGTGCTGATGGTCGTCGCAGTTGGTCATCACCACGCGGAAGATTTCCAGCATCGAGTTGGGGAAATCCGAGTCCCAGCCGCCGGTGCCGAAGCCCACCTGGCCGAACACTTCACGGTGCTGGAAGCTCAGCTGGGCAAACGAGCGCGAAGTGGCGACAAAGTCGTAGAAGGTGCGGTCGTCCCACAGCGGCACCAGCTTGTTCCACAGTTCTTTCAGGCGCGGCACATCACGGTCGCGAATAGCTTGCTGGATGTCGGCGAATTGGGCACCGCTTTCCAGCGCGTCGGCCCAGGCGTCGGCCACTTCGTGGAACAGCTTGGGCAGGTCGCTGGTTTTTTCGGCGTAGTAGGTCTGGCCTTCCAGGTCGATCACCGTGCTGCCCGAAGCCGGGGTCAGCGGGTTGGGGAAGGGGCGGGTCTCCAGGCCCAGCTTGTCCACATAGTGGTAGAAGGCGGTGGACGACACCGGGAAACGCATGCCGCCGAGTTCGGCGATGATCCCGTCGGTGCCGTTGAAGGCTTGCGAGCGTAGCCTGCCACCCAGCTTGGAGGCTTCGTATACCACTGGCTTGAGGCCCAGCTTCATCAGCTCGTAGGCCGCCACAAGGCCGGCGATGCCAGCACCCACGATTGCCACTTCCTCGCCTTGGCGCGCAGCCGGAATGCTACCAAGGCCTGCCGGGTGTTCCAGCCAGTCGTCGAAGGCGAATGGGAAGTCCGGGCCAAAAATGGTGATGGGCTTTTTGCCGTCGGCGGGGTGGCGGTTCTTGTTGTTCATGAAATGACCTTGCCAGAGGGCTGCGCGGGGAGCGGAGCCTGAGTATAGGAGATGCCTGGGGGTCATTTTAGGGAGTGGGGTGTTCGTAATTAAGATGCAGAGTGTTGTCTGAATGTAGCTTTGTTCGTCGTATTAGCCACTTTTTCATTATTTTTGACGAATCAGGCCAAAGATGCCAAATGATCCACCGTCTCAGGGTATTTCTGCACTAGACGAATCAGTGCGACTGCTTGCGCATTGGGCCTGAAGCGGCCTTGCTCCCAGTTTTCCAGCGTTCTGGAATTGGTTCGGAGAGGCTTTGCGAACAGTGCCCTGGACATGTTGAGGCGCTGGCGCAGCTCCAAAAGCTCATTAGGGGCAAAGGGTGTCAGTTCGGTGAAGCTGACCTTGTGCGAGCGTAGCGTCTTCTTGCCTTCGCGCTCTTCGGCCAGCGCGTCAAAACCTTCAGCGAGTTCAGTGAACAGGTTGCGTGGCATTGGGGGAGCCTCTTGTGAATATCCCCATTCTGCATATGTCTACGTGATTTACGTACGGTCAATTGGTGACAAAAAGCATCAGCGCGTCTGATGGGCTTGTAGCTGCAACGCTGAGATCGCTGGTGCACCGCGTACTCTGTGGGAGCGGGTTTGACCGCGAATGCGTCGGTGGATTCACAGCAGCATTCGCGGGTAAACCCGCTCCCACAGGGAAACGTTCTGGCTTTGCGATTCGGGTGATCAGACAGTTCTTACACCCGTTCCATTAAATAAAGAATTACCCTACGCCCGCTATCGCCTCGGTCTGGCTTCGCGGGAATCGTTTCATCGTTAACTTCACGGGGTCGCCGCAAATTCGGCGATCGGGCGTGAGAACCCGCTGATCTTTCTGGAGGCGCACTGCTATGGCAGCTGTGCGCGGGCAGGCTTTGCCTGGCCGGGTACGCGCCTCCAAGTTCGCCGGTTCTCACCTCGCGCATGGCTGCCACCCTATTCCCGTGAGAAGGATGCGATTGGCCGCCAATCACCCCTGTGATGTGGAGGCTATACCATGACCGACCGCTTACCCGACCAACCCAAAAAGCTCAAACCCACCGCTGAAAAACCCTTCTGCAACTGCGAATCCAGCCACCCACCGCTCTTCACCCTCCGCCCCGGCATCGACGCCGCCGACGCCCTGGTTCACGCCTGCCTGCTGGCCCGCGGCCTCAACCAGATTGCCACCGACTACGCCCAGCAGCACGCCCCAGAGCGCAGCCGTGACATCGTCTGGTCAATGCAGCATTCCGCCGAAAGCCTTTCGGCAATTCTGGAGGGCCTGCTCGACGGCCAGGAGGTCTGACCGCCAGCGGCCTCAGAGCGGCTGCCCGCGGTCCACCTTACTGCTGAGAATGATCGACGTGGTGGTCTTCTCCACCCCGTCGACGCTACCGATCTGGTCGAGCAACTGGTCCAGCTGTTCGGGCGAGTCCGTCCGCAGCCAGGCCACATAATCGAACTCGCCGCTCACCGCGCACAGTTGCTGCACCTGCCCCATTGCACTCAGGCGTCGCACCACTTCCTTGCCGGAGCGCGGCTGCACCTTGATCCCTACATATGCCTGCAGCCCGCCGCCGATCACAGTCTGGCCCAGGCGTACGCCATAGCCGGAGATGACTTTGTTCTTCTCCAGCCGCTCCAGGCGCGAGTTGACCGTGGTCCGGGCGATGCCCAGCTGGCGGGCGAGGGTGGCGACGCTTTCGCGGGCGTTGATCTGCAGCAGGGCGATCAGCTGGCGATCGATTTCATCCAGCGTGATGGAGCGGGAATCCGACATGACGAGTCTCTACGGTTGGCCTGCTAGCCTAGCCAGCCAGTGCCGATCAGGGCAAGGCCAGTCACCACCGGCCCAGCCGAAGCGGTCTTTGTGGGAGCGGCCTTGTGTCGCGAAAGGGCTGCGCAGCAGCCCTGGCAATATCTGCAGCGGAGCTGAAATCGTGGGGCCGCTGCGCGCCCCATCGCGGCACAAGGCCGCTCCCACAAAGGGACCGCGCTGGCTCGACGGCTTCGCGTTCGGCATGATGGAACGCTAGTCCAACGAGAACCTCAGTGTGAACCTCGACCACCTGCTCGAATGCTGGCGACTGGAAGTCTCCAACAAGAAAAGGCCCGGACGCCGCATCAGCCTGCTGTTCAACGTGCTGCGTCGCGCGCGCAAGGACAACAAGCTGGGTTTCCTCTTCGCCTTCCGGGTGGCCCAGTACCTCGATGCCCGCGGCGGCCTGGCCCGGCGTCACGCCAGGCGCATGCAGCAGCGGCTTAACCTCAAGTACGCTGTGGACATCGACATCGGCGCGCAGATCGCACCCGGCCTGCGCATCGCCCACCTGCCGGGTGTGGTCATTACCCGGCATGTGGGCATCGGGCGCAATTTCTTCATCCGGCAGAATTGCTCGATCGGCATCAAGACCCTCGGTCTGGAAGACTACGCGCTGCGCATTGGCGACAACGTGAGCATGGGCGCCAACAGCTGCATCGTTGCTGACCGTATCGACATTGGTGATAACGTGGTGATTGGCGCGATGTCGCTGGTTACGCGGGATGTTCCGGCTTGTATGACTTTCTACAACCCGCGGCAGGTCGAGATGCGGCCGATCGGGGAGTAATCAGAAGAGTTACATTTTTGGAGCTGTGGGCGGGATGCTCGGATGGTACTGTCTGGTGCAACCATTGCACTGTATGATAATCCCATGCCCACGATCCACCGGTTGTCCAATTGCGTGATTTGCCTGTATGCGAATGACCATCTGCCGCCGCATTTCCATCTGCGATTCAGTGACGGTCGTCAGGCACTGATTGCGATCAATGACCTAACTCCGTTGGCCGGTTTCGGTGGTTCGCGGCTGTCCCTGCGTGAGATGAGTGAAGCGCTCGAGTGGGCTTCGCGAAACAGAGCTCGATTGCTAGCAATGTGGGAGGAGCTGAATCCATGACCAACAAACATTTCCAGCTGACAGAGGTTTCCGTGTTGGCCCCCGGGTCATTGCGGCTTACCTTTGCGGATGGACAGCAATTCAGCGTGGCTTTGGACGAAGTCATCGGGAAGCACCCGACATTGGCCCCCCTTACCGATCCCAAGATTTTCGCAACGGCTGCAATCGGGGAGTGGAAAGATACGGTCATCTGGGCCGGTGACGATAATCTTGAACTTGCTGCTGACAACCTTCGTGCACGCGCAGTGGAACAGGCGGGAGAGTGCTCACATGAACTCATCTGGAACTGGATGGCCAAGCATGAACTGACGCTGGATCGTGCCGCCCAGGAACTGGGGCTGAGCAGGCGGATGTTGGCCTATTACCGTAGTGGCGAAAAACCCGTGCCGAAGACCGTTGCCTTGGCTATGAAGGGGTGGGAAGCACACCGGTTGGCGGACGCGGAAGCAGGTGGTGTCTCCCGTCATACGTCTGGCAAGTACGCAAGCAGGTCGGTTGGTACAGGGCATGCCCCGAAGAAACGAGCGTAGTTTCCTGGCTAACAGAAAGGCATGAAAAAGCCGCGCAATCGCGCGGCTTTGTCGTATCTGGTGGGCCCACACGGACTCGAACCGTGGACCAAAGGATTATGAGTCCTCTGCTCTAACCAACTGAGCTATAGGCCCTCAGTAAGTGGCCGGATTATAACGAGGGTTTCGCACCTGTGCCATCTGAAAGATCCGATAGTGCTATGCGCAGAAACGCGGCGGCGAAATCTTCTGCGGGCAGTGGCAGGCTGACGATGTAGCCCTGGATCTGCTCGCAGCCTTCGGCAGCCAGAAAACGTTGCTGGGCCTGGTTCTCGACGCCTTCGGCGATGATGGTCAATTGCATGCTGCGGCCCAAGGCAATGATCGCGCGGGCGATGGCGGCGTCGTGAGGGTCGTCGGGCAGGCCGCGGATGAAGGACTTGTCGATCTTGAGGATGTCCAGCGGCAGGCGCTTGAGGTAGCTCAGCGAGGAATAGCCGGTGCCGAAGTCGTCGATGGCCAGTTGCACGCCGAGTTTTTTCAACTGGTGCAGCACAGCCAATGCCTCTTCGGCCTGGCTCATGATGAAGTTTTCGGTAATCTCCAGCTGCAAATCGCCGGCTTTCAGCCCATAGGTCTTCAGCAGCTGCTCAATACGCTTGGCCAGGCCGTGGTGGCGCAACTGGGCGCCGGCGAGGTTGATTGACAGCGGGCCGAATGCCTCGTAGTCCCTTTTCCAGCGATGCATCTGCCGACAGGCCTGCTCCAGCACCCAGTCGCCCAGCTGAAGAATGGTGCCGTTCTCTTCCGCCAGGTGGATGAAGTGCTCCGGCGGTACTTCACCAAAGGTCGGGTGGCTCCAGCGGATCAGCGCTTCGGCGCCGACCAGGCTGTGGGTCTTCAGGCTGAGCTTGGGCTGGAAGCACAGGCTCATTTCATTGCGTTCGACGGCGCGGCGCAGTTCGTGCTCCAGGGCGATACGTTCGCTGGCCTGGGCGGTGAGGTCGCGGGTGTAGGCCTCTACGCGGTTGCGGCCTTTGGCCTTGGAGCGGTACATGGCGGCGTCGGCGTTGCGGATCAGGGTGGCGACGTCAGTGCCGTCCTGTGGATAAAGGCTGATGCCGATGCTGGCGCTGGTGAAGAACTCGTGCTCGCCGGCCTGGAACGGGGCGTTGAAGCAGGTCAGCAATTTATTGGCGATGGTGCTGGCGTCACTGGGTTTGTGCAGGCCGGGCAGCAGGATGATGAACTCGTCGCCGCCCAGGCGGGCCACGGTGTCCACGTCGCGTACCTGCTCCTTCAGGCGCTGGGCGATGCCCTTGAGCAGCAAGTCGCCGACCGGGTGGCCGAGGCTGTCGTTGATGTGCTTGAAGCGGTCCAGGTCGAGGAACAGCACTGCGCCTTGGCGGTTGGATAGCTGCGCGCAAGTGAGTACCGCTTGCAGGCGGTTTTCGAACAGTGCGCGGTTGGGCAAGCCGGTGAGCGGGTCGTGATGGGCCTGGTAATCGAGTTTGGCCTGGGCGTGCTTGAGGCTGGAGATGTCGGCGAACACGGCGACAAAGTGGGTGATCTCACGGTCGCTGTTGCGCACGGCGCTGATCGTCAGCCAGCCGGGGTACAGTTCGCCGTTCTTGCGCTTGTTGTAGATCTCGCCTTGCCAGTGGCCTTCGGCGGTCAGTTGGTGCCACATGGCGGCATAGAAGGCGCTGTCATGCTGGCCGGAGGCGAGCAGCCGCGGGGTCTGGCCAAGGGCTTCGATCTCGCTGTAGCCGGTGATTTCGCTGAAGGCGCGGTTGACCGCACTGATGCGCTGGTCGATGTCGGTGATCAGCACGCCTTCGGCGGTGTTTTCGAACACAGTGGCGGCCAGCTGCAGTTTCTCCTGCATCAGGTGGCGTTCGGTGATGTCGCGGGCGATGGTCAGCATGCAGTCGACGCCGGCGATCGGCAGCGGCCGCGCAGACAGCTCGCAAAGGCGGATCTGCCCGTCGCTGCGGCGGATGTGGCAGGTGAAGTCGCGCACGTAGCCGTCGCGGTTCAGCTGGTCGACCAGCCGCTTGCGCTCGTTGAGGTCGACCCAGATGCCCAGGTCCAGCGAGGTCTGGTCGATGCTTGGGTTGAGGTCATAGCCGGTAAGGCGGCAAAAGCCCTCGTTCACTTCCAGCAGCAAGCCGTCGCTCTGGCGCGACAGCAGCAGGCCGTCGGGCGAGGCGTGGAAGGCCTTGGCGAATTTTTCTTCGGAGGTTTGCAACTGCTGCTGGGTTTGCTTGAGCTGGCTGATGTCGCGTACCGCCACCACCAGCGCGGGGGTGCCGTCGAGCTCGAAGGTTTCGGCCGAAGTCAGGCCGGTGAACAACTCGCCGTTGCTGCGCCGGAAGCTCATTTCCAGGTTGCGGATACCACCCTGGTGCAGGCGTTGCAGCAGCAGAGGGCCCGCGCCTTCTACGCCCCACAGGTCCAGGTCGGTGGCGGTGCGGCCGATCACCTGGCCAGGTGTCAGGCCGATCTGCTCTTCGAAGGCTTCGTTGACCTCCAGCAGGCAGCCATCGCTGTGGCGGGCGATCAGCAAGATGTCGGGGCATTGCTGGAACACCGAGGCAAATTTCTGCTCGGAAAGCCGCAGGGCGTCCTCGGTGCGCTTGGTCTCGCTGATGTCGATCATCAGCCCGCGCATCACCGGCTGGTGGCCATGCTCGATCATGCTGACGATATTACGCACCCACAACGGCTGGCCGTCGGCGCGGATCACCCGGTAGTCCAGGCTGTGGTCACGGCCGGCTGCAGTTTCACTGTCGCAGTAGGCCTGGGCCCAGAGTGCGTCCTCCGGGTGCAGGATGCTGCGCCAGAAGCCAGGTTTGAGCCACTCGGTGAGCGGAAAACCGAGCAGGTCCTCGGCATGGGGAGAGACGTAACTGTAGGTGTAGTCGTTGGCGTCGGCCTCCCAGGCAATGGCCGACAGGCTTTCGACCAGGCTGCGGTAATGGTACTCGCTGCTGCGGAGCTCTTGTTCCAGGGCAATGCGGCGGGAAATTTCCGAGCTGAGCCGACGGTTGATGCGGATCACCACGGCCAGGACGGCCATCAGCACCAGCACTGCCGGCAAGCCATACAGCAGCAGGTCTGACCAGAACATCCGCTGGTCGACCACATTACCAACCCAGTGCTGCTGGATCTGCGCTACTTCGCCACTCGTCATGTCGGCCATCACTTTGTCGAGAATACCCACCAGCACCTTGTTGTCGCGTGGGGCGGCCATGGCCAGCTGATAGCGGTAGGGCGTTTCGCCACTCACATACAAGCCGTCGAGCTTGAGCTGGCGCAGGCTCCAGATGCTCGAAGCAAGGTCGCCGACCACGGCGTCCACTTCGTCGGTGGCCAGTGCCTGCAAGGTTGAACTGACGTTGGGCATGGCCACCAGATTGAGATCCGGGTGGTGGCTGCGCAGCAGTTCATGGGGGGCGTAGTTCTCGACCACGGCGATCTTCAGGCCGTACAGGTCATCGAGCTTGCGCGGCTGGGCGCCGCCTTTGTGCGCGAGAATGACGATGGGAAAGTCGAGGTAGGGGCGGGTGAAGGCCAGGTAGCCCTGGCGTTCTGGCGTCGACATGATGCCGGGCAGCAGGTCGATACGGTTATCGCGCGCCTGCGCGAGGACCTCGGTCCAGCTGCTGGGCTCGACCGGTTTGAGCGTCACGCCCAGGCGTTGCTGGATAGTGGCGATGTAATCGGCGGCCAATCCCTGGTACCGGCCCTCCTGGTCGCGAAACTCGAACGGTGGCCAAGAGGCATCCACGCCCAGGCTCAGCTGCGGGTGGGCAGCCAGCCAGGCCTTCTCCTCGTCTGTCAGGGTCAGGGCGCCGGCCGTTGTGTTCCACAGGACAAGGAGCAGCAACAGGATGGCCGGCATCAGCGGCATAGCGGCCTCGCATTCAGGTGGTCTGAAGTCGAGTGTAGACGGGCATTGCTGCAGATGTGCGGTGCAAGATCGGCTTTATGTTACGGAACCCTAAAGAAAAACCCCGGCCTGGGCCGGGGTTTTGTCATCACTCGTCGAGGAACGAGCGCAGATGCTCGCTGCGAGTCGGGTGGCGCAATTTGCGCAACGCCTTCGCTTCGATCTGACGGATCCGCTCACGCGTTACGTCAAACTGCTTGCCAACCTCTTCCAGGGTGTGGTCCGTGTTCATGTCGATACCGAAACGCATGCGCAGCACCTTGGCTTCGCGTGCGGTCAGGCCGGAGAGCACGTCCCGGGTGGCTTCCTTGAGGCTTTCGACCGTGGCCACGTCGATCGGGGACTGCATGGTCGAGTCCTCGATGAAGTCGCCCAGGTGCGAGTCTTCGTCGTCACCGATCGGGGTTTCCATGGAGATCGGCTCTTTGGCGATCTTCAGTACCTTGCGGATCTTGTCCTCAGGCATTTCCATGCGTTCACCCAGCTCTTCCGGGGTCGGTTCGCGACCCATTTCCTGCAGCATCTGCCGGGAAATGCGGTTGAGCTTGTTGATCGTCTCGATCATGTGCACCGGAATACGGATGGTGCGTGCCTGGTCGGCGATCGAGCGAGTGATCGCCTGTCGGATCCACCAGGTGGCATAAGTCGAGAACTTGTAGCCGCGACGGTATTCGAACTTGTCCACCGCCTTCATCAAGCCGATGTTGCCTTCCTGGATCAGATCGAGGAACTGCAGGCCACGGTTGGTGTACTTCTTGGCGATCGAGATCACCAGACGCAGGTTCGCCTCGACCATTTCTTTCTTGGCGCGGCGGGCCTTGGCTTCACCGATCGACATGCGACGGTTGATTTCCTTGATCTCGGCAACGGTCAGGCCGGTTTCGGTCTCAAGGTCGATCAGCTTCTGCTGGCAAGCAACGATGGCGGCGTCCTTTTCACCCAGGGCAGCAGCCCATTTGGTGTTGCGCTTGGCCAGGTCACCGCTCCAGGTCTGGTCGGTTTCGTTGCTTGGGAACATGCGCAGGAAGTCGGCACGCGGCATGCGGGCGTCACGCACGCACAGCTGCATGATGGCACGCTCTTGCTGACGCAGGCGGCTCAAGGCATCACGTACACGCTCGACCAATACCTCGAACTGCTTGGGTACCAGCTTGATCGGCATGAACAGGTCAGCCAGGGCCTGCAGGGCTGCGATGCTTTCCTTGTGGCCGCGACCGTTTTTCTTCAGGACCTTGTTGGTGGCCTGAAGCTGGTCGTTGACTGCACCGAAACGCTGGGCTGCGACCACCGGATCGGGACCGCTTTCGGTCTCTTCCTCGTCGTCACTGCTGTCACCGTCTTCTTCTTCGTCGTCCGATTCTTCCTTGGCCGCAGGGGCCTTGGCGCCAGGTACCGGTACTTCTTCGGTCGGCGCGGCGATGCCGTCGTCAGGGTCGATGTAACCGCTGAGAACGTCGGACAGACGGCCACCTTCGGTGGTAACGCGGTCGTATTCGCCGAGAATGTAGTCGACAGTGCCCGGGAAGTGCGCGATGGCACCCATCACTTCACGGATGCCTTCCTCGATACGCTTGGCGATTTCGATCTCGCCTTCGCGGGTCAGCAGCTCGACAGTACCCATTTCGCGCATATACATGCGCACCGGGTCGGTCGTGCGGCCGATATCGGTTTCAACTGCCGCCAACGCAGCAGCGGCTTCTTCGGCCGCTGCTTCGTCGGTGTCGGCTTCCGCCAACAGAAGGGCATCCGCATCCGGAGCACTCTCGAATACGTTGATCCCCATGTCGTTGATCATGCGGATGATGTCTTCCACCTGTTCAGGATCTGAAATATCCTCAGGCAGGTGGTCGTTGACCTCCGCGTAAGTCAGGTAGCCCTGCTCACGACCGCGGGTGATCAACTCTTTGATACGAGACTGCTGTTGCGCTTTTCCGGACATAACACCCTATCCACTGAAGGTCTTGGCGGGCAAAAAACAAGCCGAGGATTATACCCGAGCATGGGCCTCACGCGCCAGATGAGGTCGGCGTTTGTGCGGGAACATTCCGGCTCAGCAGCGCGAGAAGCTGGGTTTTTTCCTCGCTGGTCAATTCACTTTGACGTGATTTCCTGAGCAGTTGTTCCAGGCTGCGCTCGCGTTGGCGGGCGGACAAGCTAGTTATAGTGTCGAAAAACTGTTGTTCAAGGTTGTCGGCCACGATCAGCCATTCCTTTTCTGCCAGGGCCCGCAGCAGGCGGCCCTGTTCCGTGCCGTGCCAGCGTGCTATCAGCTGCATTGAGCTTAGCCCAGGATTTTTCTGTGCGGCTTCGATCAGTGCCACCAGCAGCTGGCTGTACAGATGCTGTTCGTCGGCGAAGTGGCTGGCATCTTCCACCTTGCCGGCCAGCAGCGGGTGGTGCAGCAGGGTGCGCAGGGCCGCCAGGGTGGGCGGCTCGACTGGCGCCGGCACGCGCGGCGGCGCTTCGTCGCGTTGCTGCCAGGGCTTGCCGCCCTTGCGGTTCTTGTCCCAGGGCTTGTCGCTCCACTGCTTCTTGCCGCCGCCCTTGTTCGGCTTCCATTCCTGTTCCTGGTGCACCGGCGCGTAGTCGTGCTGCGGCATGTCGCCGTAGTCGGGGGTATAGCTGGCCATGGCGTCGTAGTCGTAGCCAGGGTCGTAGTCCGGCACAGTGCTGGTCGCTGGCGCTTGTTGCGCCAGTTGCTCGACCTGCTGCGGGTCCAGCCCGGTGATTTCCTTCAGGCGGTTGCGCATCAGTTGCCGCAGGTTGGCGCCCGGGACTTTTTCGATCAACGGTGCGGCCAGGGTGGCCATATGCGCCTTGCCTTCCAGCGAGCGAGGGTCTGCTTCTACGCCCAGCTGCTCGAAAAAGTAGTCGGCCAGCGGCTGGGCGTGCTGGTTGATACGGGCCATGAAGGCATCGGTGCCTTCGGCGCGCACCAGGCTGTCCGGGTCTTCGCCTTCGGGCAGGAACAGGAAGCGCGCGCGGCGCCCGTCCTGCAGGTTCGACAAGGTCGACTCCAGTGCCCGCCAGGCAGCCTTGCGCCCGGCCTGGTCGCCGTCGAAACAGAACAGCACGCTGGGCACCACGCGAAACAGACGCTTGAGGTGCTCTTCACTGGTGGCTGTACCGAGGGTGGCCACGGCATTGCGCAGGCCTTGCTGGGCCAGGGCGATGACGTCCATGTAGCCCTCGACGACAATGATCTCGTCGAGGTTGCGGTTGTGCTTGCGCGCCTCGTACAACCCGTAGAGTTCCTGGCCCTTGTGGAACACCGGGGTCTCCGGGGAGTTCAGGTACTTGGGCTTGTCGTCGCCGAGCACCCGGCCACCGA
The DNA here is from genome assembly GCF_013179515.1 of Pseudomonas sp. CM27. Classification (GTDB taxonomy): domain Bacteria; phylum Pseudomonadota; class Gammaproteobacteria; order Pseudomonadales; family Pseudomonadaceae; genus Aquipseudomonas. The sequence continues at coordinate 6,887 of NZ_JABMCN010000069.1, read as the reverse complement.
AGGCGATGATGCGCCCGCGGCTGTCGCGGATCGGGAACATCACCCGGTCGCGGAAGCGGTCGTAGCGCTTGCCGCTTTCGGCGTTCTCGATCAGCAGGCCGGCATCGATCATCACCTTCTGCTGCAGGGTGTCGGCACCCAGGTGCTTGAGCAGGTTGTCCCAGCCAGGTGGGGCGAAGCCCAGGCCGAAGTCGCGGGCGATTTCCCCGGACAGGCCACGGCCCTTGAGGTAGTCCACTGCTGCCTTGCGGGTCGGGTGGCTGCGCAGGGCCTGGCGGTAGAACTCCGAGGCGGCGTCCAGCAACGGGTACAGCGGCGAATCGGTTGGCTGGCGTGGTTTCTGGTCACGGCGGCCTTGCTCGCGGGGTACTTCCATGCCAGCGGCGCGGGCCAGTTCCTCGACAGCCTGGGGAAAGTCCAGGTTGTCGTGGTCCATGACGAAGCCCAGTGCGTTGCCGCCGGCGCCGCAGCCGAAGCAGTAGTAGAACTGCTTGTCGGGGCTGACCGTGAACGAAGGGGTTTTTTCCTTGTGGAACGGGCAGCAGGCGGAGTAGTTCTTGCCGGTTTTTTTCAGCTGGACGCGCGAACTCACCACGTCGACGATATCGAGGCGGTTGATCAGGTCGTCAATGAAACTCTGGGGAATCAGCCCGGCCATGGCAGTCTCGTCATCTGGCAACTGGCAAGTCTAATCGCTCACGCGCCGGATGGGGCGTGTGACGCTTGGGGAAGTGCGAGGGAATGTGTGCTCGTCGCCAGCCCCTAGGGGCTCGTCAGTCGGACGTGCACGTCTGGTCATACAGCAAGAAGGACCAGCTCTGACGTTTCAGGCAGGTTGCCCGGGCAGTTCGCATGAAGCTCGTGCAGGGCCTTGAGCTAGCTGCTCAAGTTTGAAGCGACCACTGCCGTCGCCCGGCGGGTAGCCGGGCAGGGCAGAAGCTTTGCGTTGAACGTCTGTATTAGTACAGACGGACGGCGCGGCGCTGTTCGCGCTGTACTTTCTTGGCGTGACGCTTAACAGCGGCTGCTGCTTTGCGCTTACGCTCTGCGGTCGGCTTCTCGTAAAACTCGCGGCTACGAACTTCAGCCAGTACACCGGCTTTTTCGCAGGAGCGCTTGAAACGACGCAGAGCTACGTCGAAGGGTTCGTTCTCTTTAACTTTGACGGCTGGCATCCAGGGCTACCTTAATTCATTACCGGGGTAGACGTGCTCCTGGCAAAACAAAGGTGTGCTGGAGTACGTCGGTTTTCAAGGGTTGCGGATGTTAACCCTTAGCAAGCCGGAATGCAAAGCCTCTGATCGAAAACCGCTGGTCGGCATTCGACACGGGGACTATCATGCGCGCCTTCGAATTCAGCCCCCACAAGGGACGAACCCATGCTAGTACTGGGATTGGAAACATCCTGCGACGAAACTGGTGTCGCATTATACGACAGTGAACGCGGTCTTTTGGCCGACGCGCTGTTCAGCCAGATTGACCTGCACCGCGTGTTCGGTGGCGTGGTGCCCGAGCTTGCCTCGCGTGACCACGTCAAGCGGATGCTGCCGCTCATCCGCCAGGTGCTGGACGAGGCGGACTGCGTCGCCACCGAGATCGACGCCATCGCCTATACCGCGGGCCCTGGCCTGGTCGGCGCATTGCTGGTGGGCGCTTCCTGCGCCCAGGCGCTGGCCTTTGCCTGGGATATTCCGGCGCTTGGCGTGCACCACATGGAAGGCCACTTGCTGGCCCCGATGCTGGAAGAAAGCCCACCCGAGTTCCCGTTCGTCGCTTTGTTGGTGTCGGGTGGCCACACGCAGCTGGTTCGCGTTGATGGCATCGGCCAATACGAGCTGTTGGGCGAGAGCCTGGATGATGCCGCTGGCGAAGCGTTCGACAAGACTGCCAAGCTGATCGGCCTGAATTATCCCGGCGGCCCGGAAATCGCCCGCCTGGCCGAGCAGGGGGTGCCTGGGCGCTTCGTGTTCCCGCGGCCGATGACCGATCGCCCGGGCCTTGAGTTCAGCTTCAGCGGCCTCAAGACCTTCGCGCTCAACACCTGGCAGCAATGCAAGAACGCTGGCGACGACAGCGAGCAAACCCGTTGCGACCTGTCGCTGGCATTCCAGCAGGCGGTGGTGGAGACTTTGACCATCAAGTGCAAGCGGGCGCTCAAGCAGACCGGCCTCAAGCGCCTGGTCATCGCCGGTGGCGTCAGTGCCAACAAAGCGCTGCGCGCCTCTCTGGAGGACATGCTCGGCAGTATCAAGGGTAACGTGTACTACGCCCGCCCGCAGTTCTGCACCGACAATGGCGCAATGATCGCCTACGCTGGCTGTCAGCGCCTGTTGGCCGGGCAGCAGCAGGACCTGGCGATCAGCGTGCAGGCGCGCTGGCCGATGGAGCAGTTGCCGCCGCTGTAAGGTTTGCGAAGTGTTTTCAGAAGTGCCGCTCGCGCCCGGCAAACAGGTCGCGCAGGTTGTTGCGGTGGCGCCACACGATCATCACGGTCAGCACGGTGATCGGCAGCAGCGCCTCCGGCTCGCGCCAGGCCAGCAATGGCAAGGTCAGCGGTGTGGCGACCAGCGCCGCCAGCGAGCTGGTGCGGGTGAGGTAGAAGGTCAGCAGCCAGGCGCCGATGGCCAGCAGCGCGGCCGGAAAGTACAGGCCCATGAGCATGCCGGCAGCCGTCGCCACGCCCTTGCCGCCCTTGAAGCGGAAGTACAGCGGCAGCAGGTGCCCCAGCACCGCGCATACGCCTACCCAGGCCTGCTCTTGCAGGCCCAGCCCGGCAAGGCGGGCAAGCAATACCGGCACCAGGCCCTTGCACAGGTCGCCGAGCAGGGTCAGGATCGCCAGTCTGCGGCCTGCCAGGCGTAGCATGTTGGTGGCGCCGGCATTGCCTGAACCGCTGGAACGTGGGTCCGGGCTGCCCGAAAGGCGGCTTAGGACAATGGCGAAGGACAGCGAGCCGAGCAGGTAGGCGAGCAACGCCAGTAACCAAAACATGCTAACTATTCCGGGCGAGGACGCCCTGATTCTAACGGCGCCAGTCGCCCTTGTCGTGCTGTGGAGAGAAGTGCTTGGACAGAGTGTTCATCGAAGGCCTGGAAGTCGATACCGTGATCGGTGCCTATGACTGGGAGCGGGATATTCGCCAGTGCTTGCGCCTGGACCTGAGCTTTGCCTGGGACAACCGCCCGGCTGCGGCGGGCGACGACCTGAGCCTGGCGCTGGACTACGCCAGCGTATCGGCGCGCATCCAGGCGTTTGCCGAGCAGGCCCGCTTCGAACTGGTGGAAACCTTTGCCGAGCGCCTGGTGGCAGCGTTGATGGAAGAGTTCCACATCCCGTGGGTACGGTTGAAGCTGACCAAGCCGGGTGCGGTGCCTGCGGCCCGTGGTGGTGTTGGCGTGGAGATCGAGCGCGGATGTCTCTGAGTACCGTCTACCTGGGCCTTGGCAGCAATACCGACCGTCACACGCACCTGTGTGCGGGGCTCGATGCGTTGGCGGGCATCCTCACCAACATGCGTTGTTCGCCCGCGTTCGAAAGCCAGGCCGTGGGTATCAAGAGCGGGCCGTTCATCAACTTCGTGGTCACCGGGCAAACCGGACTGCCGTTGATCGAGCTGGACCGCCGGCTGAAGTTCATCGAGGCCGAGAATGGCCGCTATGCCCCGGACCGCAAGGGGCTGCCGCTGGATATCGATGTGCTGATGTATGACGATTTGCACGGCACGTTCGATGGGCTTGTGCTGCCCAGGGCCGAGATCCTGAAGAATGCCTTTGTGCTGTGGCCGCTGTCGCTGCTGGCACCCGAGCTGGTGCATCCAGGGGCAGGCAAGAGCATGGGGCAATTGTGGCAGGACGCGCAGATTGATCAGGTGCTGGCCCCGGTTGCCTTTGAGTGGCGCGGGTTGCAGTTCACGCCTGCCTGACACTGACGCGGCCGGTGGGGGAGTAACTCTCTTGCGCAAAATTTAAACAGCGTACGCGATCCCTGTGGGAGCGGGTTTACCCGCGAATGCGGTGGCGGCGGCAACAGTGAGTGCCCAAGGATATTGGCCGGCAGGTCCGGCCTCTTCGCGGGTAAACCCGCTCCCACAGGGATAGCGCACGCTTCATAAATTTTGCGCAAGACAGTTGCTCCCACGGGAAGAAGCGCTACTCAGTTGAGTTTGTAAGCCTCGAGAGCGTGCAGTCGCTCGCTTTTGAGCGCCTCGCCCAGTGCCTGGCCAGTCAGCCCGCCCTGCACCAGCGGCTTCACATCCACCGCCCGTGCCGCCGCCGCCGCCCCTCGCAGATACCCAGCTTGTGGGTAACCCGCTTTGCCTTCGCCCAGGGCGATCATCTCGCAAGCGATCAGGAAATCCTCGAAGCGCTGCGGTCGCCGATACACATCGAATTTCTGCAGCAATTCCAGCAGCGCGCTGGCAGGCAGCTCTAGCGCCTTATCAGCCAGCGCCAGGCATTCCCCCGTCAGCAATGCCAGCTCCTGGCACTCCCGCGGCGTCTTCAGGCGCTGGTTGACGGCTTTGATCGAGGCAGGCGGCAACAGCCGCAGCAGGCAGGCCCAGCGCACGTGCAAGGGCAGCCCATGCGCTGCAGCCTGCTCCAGCGCCGCCAGGGCCTGTGGGGCAGCCTGAAGCTCAGGCAGCAGCTCTTGCAGGGCATTGCACGCCCCCAGCACCTGGAAAAACACTTGGGGCTGCGCCTCCATCAGCGCGCGTTCGATTTCCTTCCAGCTACGTTCGGCAGTCAGCGCCTGCAACTCACCGGAGGCACTGATCTGGCGCATTAGCTCCAAGGTTTCCTCGGCAACCCGGAACCCCAGCGGCGCATAGCGGGCAGCAAAGCGTGCGACACGCAGCACGCGCAGCGGATCTTCGGCGAATGCCGGAGAAACGTGGCGTAAAATACGGTTTTCCAGGTCGGTTTGACCATGGTACGGGTCGTACAGCGTACCCGCTTCATCCTCAGCCATTGCATTGATGGTCAGGTCGCGCCGAGTCAGGTCTTCTTCCAGCGTGACATCAGGGCTGGCGTGGAAGGTGAACCCGCCATAGCCACGCCCGCTCTTGCGCTCGGTGCGCGCCAGGGCGTATTCCTCGCCGGTTTTTGGATGCAGGAACACCGGGAAGTCGGCACCGACCGGCCGATAGCCCTTGGCGTGCATTTCTTCGACGGTGGCGCCGACCACCAGCCAGTCGATATCGCTGACAGGGCGGCCGAGCAGGCGGTCGCGCACGGCGCCGCCGACTTTGTAGATGTGCATGTGCAGCTCTCCATAACTGCCGACAGGATAACCCGTCGGCAGCCATGGCGTAGCGCTAGAGGTGGTGGATGACTGCCAGGTCCATGCGGCCGTAGTCGGCGCTTTCGCCGTGCTCGCCGCGCGGTGGCATATGATGGGTCTTCATCACCTGGTCGCCTTGCACGGTTTCCAGGTGGATGTCGAAGCCCCACAGGCGGTGCAGATGCTTGAGCACTTCCTCGGTCGATTCGCCTAGCGGTTTGCGGTTGTGCTGCTGGTGGCGCAGGGTCAGGGAGCGGTCGCCGCGGCGGTCAACGCTCCAGATCTGTACGTTCGGCTCACGGTTGCCCAGATTGTATTGCGCCGCGAGTTGCTCGCGAATGAACCGATAGCCGCTTTCGTCGTGGATAGCGGGTACCAGCAGATCGTCACGCTGGTCATCATCGAGGATGCTGAACAGCTTGAGATCGCGCATCACCTTGGGCGACAGGTACTGCAGTATGAAGCTCTCGTCCTTGAAGCTGCTCATGGCAAACTTGATGGTAGAAAGCCAATCACTGCCGGCAATGTCGGGGAACCAGTGGCGATCTTCTTCGGTGGGGTTTTCGCAGATGCGACGTATGTCGGTGTACATCGCAAAGCCCAGCGCGTACGGGTTGATGCCGTTGTAATACGGGCTGTCGAAACCAGGCTGGAACACCACGCTGGTATGCGACTGCAAGAACTCCATCATGAACCCTTCGGTGATCAGCCCCTCGTCGTACAGGTCGTTCATCAGGGTGTAGTGCCAGAACGTCGCCCAGCCTTCGTTCATTACCTGGGTCTGGCGCTGCGGGTAGAAGTACTGGGCGATCTTGCGCACGATGCGCACTACTTCACGCTGCCAGGGCTCTAGCAGAGGGGCGTTCTTCTCGATGAAATACAGGATGTTTTCCTGCGGTTCGCTGGGGAAGCGCGCATCATCGCGTTCGTTACCCTTCTCGGCGCTTTTCGGGATGGTGCGCCATAGGTCGTTGATCTGCCGCTGCAGATGCTCTTCGCGCTCCTTTTGCCGACGCCGCTCTTCTTCGGCAGAAATCGGATAGGGGCGCTTGTAGCGGTCCACGCCGTAGTTCATCAAGGCATGGCAGGAGTCGATCAGGTCTTCCACCGCATCGATGCCGTGGCGCTCTTCGCATTGCGCGATGTACTGCTTGGCAAACACCAGGTAGTCAATGATGGAACTGGCATCGGTCCAGGTGCGGAACAGGTAGTTTCCCTTGAAGAAGCTGTTGTGGCCGTAGCAGGCATGGGCGATCACCAGTGCCTGCATGCACATGGTGTTTTCTTCCATCAGGTAGGCGATGCAGGGGTCGGAGTTGATCACGATTTCGTAGGCCAGGCCCATCTGGCCACGGCTGTACGACTTTTCGGTGCTGAGGAACTGCTTGCCATAGGACCAGTGGTGATAGCCCAGCGGCATACCGACGGAGGCGTAGGCGTCCATCATCTGCTCGGCGGTGATGACCTCGATCTGGTTGGGGTAGGTGTCCAGGGCATAACCTTCGGCCAGGCGGCTGATTTCCCGGTCGTAGGTCTGGATCAGTTCGAACGTCCACTCGGACCCGGTGGAAATGGGTTGGCGTCTCTGTGCTCTGGCGGTCATGTGG
>NZ_JABMCN010000068.1 GCF_013179515.1 Pseudomonas sp. CM27 | reverse complement strand
CTTCACCGCCGGAGACGATGTAGGTACGAAAGCCCCGACTGCGCAGGTAGGCCAGCAGCTCCAGCATGGGCTGAAAGACCATTTCGGTATAAAGCCTGCCCGTGGCGGGGTGCCTGGCGCTGCCCAGCCAGCTGCGGCTGCGGGCAATGAAGGCCTCGGTGCTCATCTGCGCATGGGTGGCGGCGACGATCTTCAGCACCCCGTCCATGCCTTGCGCGGCCAACGCCTTGTGATCGTTTTCCAGCACCGCCTTGAACGGCTGCTCGGTTCGCCATTGCGGGTGCTGCGGCGCCAGGCGCTTGACCTCATCCATGGCGAACAGCACCTCGAAGTACAACGGCTGTTCGCTCCAGAGGGTGCCGTCGTTGTCGAATACGGCGATGCGCTCAGCGGTTGGCACATAGTCCTTGCCACCCTGCTCGGTCACCGCCTCGACAAATGCTTCGATGGCCTGGCGCGAGGGCCCATCACGCCAGGACGGCAGCGGATCGTCATCGGCCTGCGCCAGCATCGGCACGATCAGCAGCAGGCAAAACACCGCCTGTACCCAGCGGTAGTGAGCATGTGACGTGCGCATGGAACCTCCTTGCCGTGTGGCGCAAGCCTGCTTGCACCAACCTATGGGTTCAACGGTTTCAACCCATGGCGCCGGGGCTTTATCATGTGGTGCTGCTGAATGTGCATGCGGGTCTGCCGGGGTAGCAACTGCTCAATGTCAACCGTAGGCGAAGCGCGGGTCGCACTGCCGTAACGCGTGCCGAAAAAGGCTAGCAAACGATTTTTGGATGCGCTTGAAAAATGTTCCGCCAGGCAGCTTAGCGTCGTTGCACCAGTTGCGCGTCGAACCCACAGATAAAGGGCATCGAGCCGTGGCGGTTGCTGGCTGCATTGTTCACGCGCCTGTCGCCAGGCGTACTCCGCTGACGCCAGCCAACGTTGTTTACGCTGCGCACGCCAGGCGCGCAGATACTGCAGGACGGTGCCACCCTTGGCCCGCAGCGCCCATCCTGCAACCGCCAACAGCAGCCCGACCGCAGCAAGGCCAAGCCAGTGCCCGGCAATGCTCACCCGCCCGCGCTGGCCGAGCTCGCGCAGATCGTCGCTGATTGAAAACGGCGCCTTGTAGCCACCCTGGGTGGCCTCGAAATCGACAGCCGGCACACTGAGGGTGTGCAGCTCGGCGCTGGTGGCATCGCGCCAATGCAGCTCGACGGCAGGCAGACGGTAATGCCCGGGGGCGCTGACCACGTAGCTTACGGTGTCTTCGCGGACCCCGCCGGTGGTCCCCCCGCGGCCATCGGTCAGTGGCTTGACGCTGGCGAGCGCAACATAGCGCTTGAGCCCATCGACCTGGGCCATCGGTGTGGCAGGCATCAGCATCGCCTCGCTGCCCTGGGCGACAACACGCAGCGTGCGGGTGATGCTGTCGCCCTGGCGTAGCGGGTCGTGCGAAGGCGAAATCTTTTGGGTAAAGGTGACGCCGGTGGCCACCAGCAGCGGGTCGGCCTGTGCGCCGGCAGCGGCGGCCGTCAGCGCTCCTTTGACGACGAATTCCAGGGGCTGGCTGCTGAGCGTAACCGGTGCACTGGCCTGCCCGGGGTGGACCGTGAATGCCAGCGCCGGCACCTGGAACCGCCCGCTGGCTTGCGGGGTGATCCGGTAGGTGAAACGCAGGCCGAAGAAAGGTTTGCCCGCTATCTGTTGGTTCAGGTGCTCCGCCTCGCCCGACGGAGGGCTCACCACCGCGCCGGGTAGCGACAGCGTGGCCAGCTGCGGGGCATCGGTGAACCAGGTGTCGACCAGCAAGTCCACCTGCAACTCAAGGGTGGCACCGCTGATCACTTGGGCGCCTGGCAGCAGGCGCTGCTCGAGACGCACCTCAGGCTCAGCGGCCAGCAGCCAGGCAGGTAACAGCAGCAACAGCAGGCAACAGCGGCTCATGGTTGCTGCTCCTGCGGCGTTTGACGCGCCGCCTGCTGGATCTGGAACTTGCGCTTGAGAAACTGCCCCGGCGAGGTTGCCAGGTTATCCAGCCAGCGCTGATCGGACGCGGCCTTGGCCACTTCCTGGCGTTTGCTGCCGGCGCTTGGAGTCTGGTCCTCGACGACCTTGTCAGGCTTCTCGTCGGGTGGGCTCTGCGCCTGCTGGTCCTGGTAATCCGCCAGCAAGGCCTGGGCCAGCGCCAGGTTGGCCTTGGCCTCGGCGAAGTCGGGCCGGGCCCGCAGTGCCTGGCGGTAGGCGGCGATTGCCTCGGCGAACTTGAACAGACGCACCAGGCTGTTGCCCCGGTAGAAATGCGCAGGTGCGGTATCGACCACCGCCAGTGAAGCGACAGCGGCGGTGAAATCAGCTGCTTCATAGGCGGACACACCCTTCCAGTACGGGTCGTGGAAACGCTCGGCGGCCTGGCCGTAATGGGCGTGTTCGAACGCCCAGCGCCCTTGCTGGTTGGCGGTGAAGAATGCGTCGAGCAATGCGCCTGCCTGCGCCGGGTTCGGTGCGCCGCCCAGCAGCACAGCCGCGGCCACAACGCCCAACCAGTTCACCCGCCACCCCCGGCGCACACACAGCAGCGCGACCAGCAGCAATGGCCAGCACAACCAGTAACCGGCGTCCTTCCAGTGCGCCGGTTGCCCATCCCCGCTCACGGCCTGGAAATGGCGCTGGGCGTGCAGCTCGATCCAGTCCAGGTCGTCGTCATCCAGGGTCAGGCTGCCCAAAGGTGCATGCGTGGCATCGGCCAGCCCCTTGAGGCCCTGCTCGTCGAACGTGGCCTTGACAGTGGTGCCGTCGGCAGTGCGCGTGACGCTTGCATCGCCACTGCCCACAGCCAGCACCAGCGCTTGCAAGTCGCTGCCGTGCAGCCGTTTGCCCAGCGCGTCGAACTGGCTGGCATCGGCACCGTCGGTGATCAGCAGCAAGGTCCCAGGGCTATTTTCGGCCTTGAGCAGGGCCAAGGCAAGTTCGACAACGCCCAGGGCGTCCTTGCCGGGCTGGGGCAGCAGGTCGGTACTCAGCGCGTCGATGAAGGTGGCGAGCAATGCCGGGTCGTCGGTGGCGGGCAGCACCAGATGGGCACTGCCGGCATAGGCGATCAGCGCCGTGCGCGCGCCGCCCCGGCGCTGGACCAGGTCGTGCAGCATATGCCGCGCCGCTGCCAGGCGGCTGGGGGGCACATCGGCGGCGTCCATCGACGCCGACAAGTCGACGGCGAGGATCAGCGGCGCACGGTTGTCGAGAAACGCCGGGGTGTCTTGCTGCCAGGTCGGCCCAGCTGCGGCCAGCGCACCGATGACCAGCGTGGCCGCCAACAGATGCACCGGGCGCAGACGCTGATCGGCGTCGGGGCGCAGCAGCAGGTGCTCGACCAGATGCGGCGCAATGAACCCCTTCAGCTGGCGTTTGAGGTCGTGGCGACGCCGCCACAGCCACGGTGCCGCTAGCCCCGGCACGATCACCAGCAACCACAGCGGGCGCAGGAAATGGAAGGCGCTGAGGTCGATGTCCATCGTCAGCCCTCTTTCGCCGGCGCTGCCGAGGTCGACAACTGTCGGCTCGCCACCAGCAACGCCAGCACGTGCGCCGCCAGCAACAGGCACAGGCCTGCCCCCAACGGCCAGATGAACAAGTCGCGTTTGGGCTGATGGCTGAGGGTGGTGACCTTGTGCGGGGTGATCTGGTCCAGGGTTTCGTACACAACCTGCAGTGCCTGGCTGTCGTCGGCGCGGAAAAACCTGCCGCCGGTCAGCTGGGCGATCTGCCGCAATGCTTCAAGGTCGACCTTCTGCTCGCCGGTTGCCGCAGGGTCGCCAATGCCGATGGTGTGCACCACAATGCCATGCTCATGCGCCAGGCGCGCCGCATGCTCGGGGGTGATGGCGCTGCCGGTGTCGTTGCCATCGGTGAGCAGGATCAAGACCTTGTCCTGCTCCTTGGCCTTCTGCAGCATCTTGATGGTCAGCCCCAGGGCATCGCCCAGCGCCGTGTTCGGCCCGGCCATACCGATGCCGACTTCGTCCAGCAACATCAGCAGGCTGGCATGATCCAGGGTCAGCGGGGCCTGCGGGTAGGCACCGGTGCCGAACACGATCAGGCCGATACGGTCATCCTTGCGCCGGGCGATGAAGTCGCGCACCACCGCCTTTACCGCCGTCAGGCGATCGCTGCGCTGGCCGTCGGGGCCGGTATAGTCGGTGGCCTGCATCGACTGCGAGATATCGATGGCCAGCATGAGGTCGCGGGTCGGCTGCTGGTGCTGAAGGGGTTTCTCGATCAGCACCGGCCGCGCGCATGCCGCTACCAACAGCGTCCAGACCACAACGCTGAGCAGCAGTTGCCAGCGTGCGCCGCTGCCCTCGCGCTTGCCGGCCGGCATGCCGACCGCACGGCTCATGGCCGCAAAAAATGGCACCCGCAATGCGCTGCGTGCCTCGTGATACGGGCTCAGGCGCCGGTAGCCCAGCCACGCCAACGGCAGCAGCAGGAACACCCAAGGGTAGTCAAACTGCCACATGATCGCGGATCCAGTGCCGGCAGGTGGCCAGCAACGCCTGCACCTCTGCACCCTGCAGCGCCAGCAGCTGGGCGTCGGGTGCGTAGGCCAGCAGTTGCAGTTGGGCGGCGAACTGCGCCGGCAACGGCTGCGCAGTCTGTTTTTGCAGAAACGCCTGCCAATGCGGCCCGCCAAGGGCGTTGACGGCGGGCGCCGAGGGCATCGACAACGCCACACGCTTGATCAGCTCGGGCAGTTCGCGCAGTGCCGTCCGCTGCTGCCCGGCCTGCTGCTCCAGCCAGGCGAGCCGGGCCAATGCCTCGCGGCGGTAGCGATCACGCTGCCAGCGCCGCCAGCGCAGTACCGCCCACACCAGCACGGCCAGCACCAGCAGCCCCAGCAATACGCCCCAGCCCCAGGTCTGCGGCGCATAGCTGAATGGCGGGGTGCCAGGCGCCAGCCCCTGCAACTGGTCGATGGCGGGAACCTTGGCGCTGCTCATCGGGCAACCTCACTCAGGCGCCCCAGCTCGCGACGCAATTGCTCAAGGCTGTCATCACCGCTGCTGATCAACATCAGCGGTACCTGGCTGCGGCGCAGCAAGTCGGCCACGTCGCGCAGGCGGCCGCTGAGGAAATCGGACAACGGCCGGTGAACCTGCCGGCGCCCCACCTCCAGCTCGGCCTGCGCCGAACCCTGGGTGATGGTCAACCGGCCGTGGTCCGGCAGTTGCAGGGCAATCGGGTCGTACACCTGCAGGGCGATGACATCGTTGTGGCTGCGCAGCTGGCGCAGCAGGCCCAAGGTCTGCTCGCTGACACCGGCAAAGTCGCTGATCAGGCAAATCAGGTGGTCGTGCCCTGCACTGGCAATACAATTGCGCAGGGCCTGGTCGAGCAGCCGGTCATGCTCCCGGTCCGCACCCGCCACCGACAGCGCATGGTTGGCACGCACCAGCGCGGTAAAAAAAAGCTGAACCCGGCTGCGGCTGCGCAGTGGCGCAATGTGCTCGACCCGCTCGGCGCCGATCACCAGCCCGCCAACCCGATCCCCGGCATGGAAGGCGATCCACGCACACAGCGCCGCCAAGTGCGCCGCAGTCACCGACTTGAAGTCGCGCTGCGAACCGAAGTACATGCTCATGCGCTGGTCCACCACCACCAGCGTTGGCCGGTCGCGCTCTTCGGTAAAACTGCGCACGAACGGCTTGCCGTGGCGCAGCGAGGCGCGCCAGTCCAGATGCCGCAGATCATCGCCTGGCTGGTAGCGGCGCAGCTCGTCGAAGCTCAGGCCCCTGCCGCGCAAGCGCGAGGCATGGTTGCCGGAAAGGATGCTCGACAGCGGCTGGCGGGCAATGAAGCTCAGGCCCCGCGCACGCGGCTCCAGGGCCATCAGCTGGGCCATGGTGGTGTAGACGTGGCCGTCGGCAGACGGCGTGGTCACTGGCATGAGCGTGCCCTCAGGCAGGTATGGCGACTTTGTCCAGCAGCCGGTCGATGACCTGGTCGGCGCCCACGCCATCGCTGATGGCGTCGTAGGTCAGCTGCAGGCGGTGGCGCAGGACCGGGTGGATGATTGCCCGCACATCGTCCGGGGTGACGAAAGCGCTGCCGCTGAGCCAGGCATGCGCACGCGATACCCGGTCCAGGCTGATGCCACCGCGTGGGCTGGCGCCGATCTTGATCCAGCGGCCCAGGTCCGGGTCATGCTCGGCGCCATGGCGGGTCGCGTTGATCAGGCCGATCAGGTAGCGGTCGATCGCTTCGCTGACGTGCACCTGGCCGATCTCCTGGCGCGCGGCAAAGATCACCTCCTGGGCAAGCTGCTGCGGCGCGGCCTGCTGCCCCTGCGCCGCCTGGTCCTCTGCCCGCACCAGGCGCAACACCTGGGTTTCATCGTCGGGGCTTGGGTAGTCCAGTTGCAGCTTCATCAGAAAGCGGTCCATCTGCGCCTCGGGCAGCGGGTAGGTGCCCTCCTGCTCGATGGGATTCTGTGTGGCCAGTACCATGAACAGGCCCGGCATCGGGTAGCTTTTGCCGGCCACGGTGATCTGGCGCTCCTCCATGGCCTCGAGCAGCGCCGCCTGGACCTTGGCCGGCGCCCGGTTGATTTCGTCGGCAAGAATGACGTTGCCGAACAGCGGCCCGGGCTGGAACTCGATGACATTGCCGCGTTCGCTCTGCTGCAGGATCTCCCCGCCGGTGATGTCGGACGGCAGCAGGTCGGGGGTGAACTGGATGCGCCGCATCTGCGCATCCAGGTGCGTGGCCAGGGCCTTGACCGTGCGCGTCTTGGCCAGCCCGGGCAGGCTCTCGAGCAGGACATGGCCGTTGGCCAGAAGCCCGAGCAGCACATGATGAATGGTGTCGGCCTGCCCCAGCACCTTCTGCCCGACTGCCGCTTGCAGCGCGATGACGTGTTCGTAAGTGTTCACGATCCCTCCTCGCCCGACCGCCATGAACCTGAAACTCTAGTTGTCCGCCCCAAGTGCGCAAACACCGTTACTCGGCTTGGCGCCAGTAAGGCTCGATGGCCTGCAGCCGCGGGTCGTCCGGCGCCGCGTCGCGCATGCGCTTGACGTAAGCGAATGCCTGCTGGCGTTCGCCGGCCAGTGCGTGCAGGTAAATCAGTGAGTACAGCAGGTCGGCATCGCCCGGTGACTGCTGCAGGCCTTGGCGTAGCGCTTGCAGCGCATCGTCACGGCGGTTCATGCGCGACAGCAACAGGCCCTGGTTGTAGTGGATACGGGCGTTGCCGGGCAACGCCTCGGCCGCCTGTTGCAGCCAGCCCAGCGCCTGCCCGGCATCGCCGCGCTCGACCAGCAGCAGCGCCAGCATGTAGGCCAGGTTGCCGCGGTCGGTGACGGGCATGTTGCGCAGCGCCACGCCCTCGCGCAGCAATGCTTCGGCCTCGTCCAGGCGTTGCCCGGCACTGGCCAGGGTCACCAGGTTGACCCGCGCCGGTACGAAATACGGGTCCATGTGCAAGGCTTGGCGGTATTCGTTCATCGCCTCTTCGTCGCGGCCCTGTCGCGACAGCAGCACCGCCAGGTTCAGGCGCCCACCGGGCAGGTCGGCGTTGCCGCGCAGCCGCTGCTCATAGTCGGCCAGCAAAGAGCTGAAGGTTTCACGCTGCTGCTCAGGCAGCTGCTCGGGCGCGACGTCGGCCAGGGCCCGCACGGTCTCGTCACGCACGGCGCGGGTCGGGTCCGCCAGCAAGGGCAGCAAGGCCTGGAGGCGTTGCTGTGGTTCGACACTGGTAAAGCCGGACACCGCGTAGGCCCGCACCAGCGGCTCCTTGTCCTGCAGCGCCCAGCGCAGGTTGCTGGTGGCCGAGGGGCCCAGGTCGGCCAGTTGGTCGGCAGCGGTGGCACGGACGATGGCAGGATTGGCCTTGTCGGCGAGCAGGTAGCCCAAGCGGCTGAGGGTGGTGCCCGGGTCCTGCTGCACCGCGTGGAAGGTTTGCCCGTAGTGGTTGGGGCGCGCCGGGCTGGCGAACCACTGGTCGATGGCCTTGGCCGCCCATGCCGCGGGCTGGCCCTGGTGGCAGGCCGTGCAGGCGTCGGGGCTGGCAGTCTGCTCGGCAAGGTCCGGGCGCGGGATACGGATGCTGTGGTCGCGGCGCGGGTCGAGCACCATGTAGGTCTTGCTCGGCATGTGGCAGTTCACGCATTGGGCCCCCGGCGAGCCGACAGGGTGATGGTGGTGCGCCGGGCTGTCGTAGTCCTTGGCCTGCAGGCCGGAAAAGCGTGCAGTATCGGGCTGAGGGTTGTGGCATTGCAGGCACAGGCCATTGCCTTCGATACGCACCTTGGTGGTATGCGGGTCGTGGCAGTCGGTGCAGGTAACCCCTGCGCCATACATCTTGCTTTGGGCGAACGAGCCGAACTCGTAGACCTCGCCGTCGATCTGCCCGTCGGCGTGGTAGAGCCCCGTGCGCAGGGTTGCGGGCAGGCTCTGGTCGAGCTGCGGATGCCCCGGCAACTGGCCGCTGCCCAGGCCCTGGCGGCGGCTATGGCAATAGGCGCACTGCTCCACCACGCCCTTGCTGCCCAGTGCCTTGAAGTTCACCGCCAGGCCATTGCCGGCCTGGCCTGGGGGCTTGCCTGCCGGGTGTTCACGGGCCCAGTCCACATGCGCCTGCCCCGGCCCGTGACACGCCTGGCACCCGACGGTCTGCTCCTGCCAGGTGGTGGCGAAGCTGTCGTGCCGGTCGTCGTAGTGCTTGGCCAGACGGGTGGAGTGGCAGTCGGCGCACATGCCGTTCCAGTTCTGGTAGCGGCCGGTCCAGTGCAGGGGGTCACCCGGGGTGAAACGCTGGCCTGGGTACAGCGAAAACCAGCGCTGGCCACCCTGCGTCTGCGGGCGGCTGTCCCAGGCGATGGTCAGGGCTTGCAGACGCCCCCGGGAAAGCTCCACCAGGTACTGTTGCAACGGGTCATGGCCGAAGGTGTAGCGAACCTGGAATTCGGCCGGTTTGCCATCCTCGCCTTCAAGGGTGACGTAATAGCCCTCGCCCTTGCGGTAGAAGTGGGCCTGCACGCCGTCTGCGTCGTAACGCACATCGTCGAAGTTGCCCAGCACGTTGCCGGCAGTGGGCTCGCGCAGTGCCCAGGCGTGGTCGGAATGCTGCCAGAGGCCTGCCTGCCCGGCATGGCAGCCCTGGCAGGTGTCGGCATCGGCATAGCCTTCCCTGTCTGCGGCCAGCGCAGGTGAAGCGCCCTCCGCGGCCTGCGCGCTGAAGGTCATCAGCAACATCGACAGCAGCAACCAGGCCCTGAAAAAGCCCGAAAGGGCCGGCGCGCAACCATAGGTCATCGAGCAACTCCCTGTGCTGATCAAGTTGCGAAGAACACGATGATCGGCCCGCACACGGCGAGCAGTACGTTGGAGATCGCGTAACACACGGTGAAGCCGACCACGGGGGTGTTGCTGCCGGACATTTCGATGACTTTGTTCATCGAGGCTGCCTCGGTCTGCGCGCCCGCCAGGGCGCCGAGCAGGATCATCGGGTGCAGGCGCAATACATAGCGGCCGAAGTACAACGCGACCAGCGGCGGCAGCAGCGTCACCAGCATGCCAGAAAGCAGCAACGCCAGCCCTTGCTCGCGCATCGCCTCGAAGGCGGCGGGGCCGGCCAGCAAGCCCACCACTGCACCGAAGGCCGTCAGGCCGAACTCGGAAAATGCCCACTGCGCGGCGGCGGGCATGGCGCCGATTTCCGGATGGCGCGAGTTGTACCACCCGATCAGCAACGCCACCAGCAGCACCCCACCTCCCACACCCAGTTCGATCGGGATCATGCCGATATGGGTCGACAGCATGCCAAGCAACGCACCCAGCACCATACCCAGCGCGTGCACGGCGATATCCGATTTGTAGGTGCGCTGACGGATCCTGCCCAGTTCAGCGGCCAGCGCCTCGACGCTGGCGGTGCGCCCGGTCAGGGTGATCACGTCGCCCCGGCGCAGCACCGTGTTGGGCAACGCCGGCAGTGGCAGGCCTTGGCGGGTGATTTCATCGATAAAACAGCCCATGCGCCCGGCGCCGACCAGGCGGGTGCGGATCTGGTGCAGCGTATGGCCATGCAGCGCGGCGTTGGTAAGCACGATGTCGGCAGTGCGCGTGGGAAACGACAGCGAACGCGGGTCATCGACCTCAGGGCCTACCAGGTACGCGAGGTCGGCAACCGACTCACGCAGCGCGTAAATGCCCAGGATATCGCCTGACGCCAGTACCAAAGCGGGGTCGCGCTCCAGCACCTGCGTGCCGCGCACCACCCGCTCGACGCTCAACGCCGGAAAGTCGCGCTCGATGGCAGCGATGCTGCGGCCGACCAGCTGCCCGGCCTGCAACTGATGGGCACGCACGACGATACGGGTGTACGGGATACTCAGCACTTCGTCCTGATTGTCGATGCCCAGCTCGGCTTCCAGCTCGCGGGCTGAAGCGCGCACATCGATACGCAGCAGCTTTGGCGCGATGGTGCCGACGAACACGATCAGGCCGACAGTGCCGAACAGGTAGGTAATGGCATAGGCCACCGCCATATGGCTGTTGAGTTGCGCCTTGTCGGCGTCTGCCAGGCTCAAATGCGCAATCGCGCTGCTGGCGGTGCCCATGATTGCGGTGTCGGTCAGCGCCCCGGCCCCAAGCCCTGCGGTAAACCCGGCATCGAAACCGTAGACCACGTTCATCAGCAGGATGCTGCCGAGCGCTGTCATGCACAGCACCAGGGAAAACACCACCAGCTTCAGGGTGCCACGGTTGAGGCTGCCGAAAAATTCCGGGCCGCTTTTGAAGCCCACGGCATAGATGAACAACACGAAGAACACCGATTTCAGCTCGACCGGCACGTCCACGCCGACCTGGCCGATGGCCAGGCCCACCAGCAATGCGCCCGCCACCGAGCCCAGATGGAAGCTGCCAATGTGCAGGCGACCGAGCAGCACACCCAGGGCGATGGCGAGGAATACGGCAATTTCCGGGTTGCCGCGCAAGGCGTGGAGGATGAACTCGGTCATGGCTGCGCATCCTTGTGCTGCTCCGAGGCCGGGGCCATGTACCATCGCTCGCGGGGTACGCGCTTTTCCTGTTCGGGGTCGCCAAGGTAATGCGGCGACATGATCTGCACCCCGTACTCGTTGAACACGTCCTGAATATTGGCGTGCAACACGGTCAGCAGTTCGGCGCGTGGCCGGGGCTCGCTGGGCACGGCCTGGGCCACCAGGCGGTACTCGGGGTAGAAATCCGACAACGCCGTCTGGAACACCTGTGCGGGTGGGGCTTCAACCACGCCGGGGGTGCGCCTGGCCGCCTCCAGCAGCATGGCCTCCACTTGCCGCCACGGCGTGTCGTAACCGATGGTGACCGTGGTATCGACGACATACCCCTGCCCTTGCACCACCCGTGAGTAATTCTTGGTCACGGAACCTGTGATCATCGAATTGGGCAGCGTCAGCACCTCGCCAAGGCCGGTGCGGATACTGGTGGTGAACATGCCCACCTCGGTCACCGTGCCCTCGTGCTCGCCAATGCGCACGAACTCGCCGGGCCGCAGCGTGCGCGTGTAGGTAAGGATCAACCCCGACGCCGCCTGGCCGACCACGCTGGAGGCACCCAGCGAAATCATCAGGCCGATCAGCACCGACAGCCCTTTGAAGGCCTCGGTGTCGGCCCCTGGCAGGTAGGGGTAGGCCATTGCGAGGGCGAACAGCCAGATCGCCAGCGCGGTGAGGCGCATGGTGGGTTGCAGCGTTTCCTGGTTGAGCCAGGAGATAGTCCCGGGCCGAGCCAGGCGTTCAAGCAGGCGCTTGCTGAAGGCGCTGAAGCCCCGCGCAAGAAAGAAGATCAGCAGTGCGATGACCATGCCGGGAATCGCCGCGATCACACCATCGAGCACATGGCGCAGCAACGCGACGAGGTACTGGTTGAGGCTTTCGCCCCACGCGCGCGTGTAGGGAAAACGCTGCAGCACGAAGGTCAGCCATTCATAGGTCAGCAGTGCCACCAGCGACCAGCGCAACAGCGCCAGCAGGCGACGCACCAGCGGGAACAGGTTGCTGGTGTCCATCAACGGCGTCTGGCCGATACGTAGCGCGCTGGTGTGCTTGCGCATGTGCTTGGGCAACCATGACAGCGCCTTGCGGTGCAGCCAACCCACCCCCTTGAGCAACAGCAGATAGAGCACGGTGGCCGCGCCACTCAGGCCTGCGGCCATCAGCAGAAAGCGCACGCTGCGTGCCTGGCCGGACTCCTCCACCACTTGCCGCAGGCGCTGCGCAGCCGCTTCGGCGGCCTGCCGGGCGCCAACGTCGGTGGCACCCAGGTCCAGAGGCGAGACGATGAACGCGCGACGATTGCCCAGCAGCACCATGTAGCTGTCCTGAATGGCGTCGACACTCACCGTGCTGGCGTCGCTCTCATCCAGAATCTCGCGAATCACCCCTTCAGCACGTTGCACCCGCACCGCTGGCGTTTCGCCAAGCAGGGTGGCCTGCAGGGTGATGATGGTGCGGTTGCCGACTTTCAGCTGCGCCGGTTCTGCGGTAATCGTGGCCACTTGCTCGACAGCCAGCCCTTGCAGCGGCAGCACGATGAAGGCAAGCAGCAGTGATGCAAACCACGCGGAAAACCGATTGCCCATGTGCAACGCGCTCCCTCTGATCACCCTGCCGCCGGTGCTGCGCCCAGCGTATCAGCAGCCTAGTACAGCACCCTTAACACGCAAACACGCTCAGGGCACTATCGCGCCCTGCGCAGGGCATGCCTGCTGGCCAGGTCGATCGCTGCGGGCGATCAGCTCTGCAAGCTTGCGCACGTTCTGCTGATGCGCCTCGACCAGGCTTTCGACGGTATTGTCAGCGGGGGTCTGGACGATGCTGCGGCAGGTGAGCGCCTGCGCTGCTCCGGCGCGCTGCAGGCGCCAGCGCACATCGACCAGGGCATGCTGACCTGGCACCGAATCGAAGCGCTGCACATCCAGCCGCACGGTAGAGGCAGCACTGCCGCCAGCCGCCCCACCCAGCTGGTCCTGCAGCGCACTGCGGAACTCATCCACCAGGTTGGCGCCCCACCATTGCGTTTCCAGGATGGCCAGCCCGCTGCTGCCCTGGCGCACTACCAGCTGCGGGCGGTCCACCTGGGGCGGCATGCTGACCCGCTCCACCCGAACCTGGCTGCGCGCTCCCTGGTCCATCGGCACCGGCACCAAGGTGTGATAGCTCACCGGTGCACCACTGCAGCCGGCCAGCAGCACGCCGCTGGCAACCAACCACCCCATCCACCGCTTTGGCATAACGTGCTCCATGATCAGCCTTGTCAGGGCTGCAGGTTGTCGGCATCCACACCTTTGGGTTTGCCGCGGATCAGCGATTCCGGGTGCCGGCCAAGGTAATCGGTAAGGTCGCGGACCGAGCGCGACATGCGGTCCAGCTCGTCAAGGGTTTCACCCAGGCGCTCTCGCTGCGGCGAGTTTTCCGAGATCGCCGAATTGGCGGTGTTCACCGTTTTGCGGATGTCATCGAGGGTCCTGGTGACACCCGGCAGCGTCTGGCTGTTGAATTGTTTGAGGCTGCGCTGCAGTTCTGACAGGTTGTTATCCAGGCCGCTGGCGATGCGCTCGAGCGGCAATTCACGCAAGCGGTCGACCAGGCCCTGCAACTGCTCCTGCACCCGCTCCAGGCTGCCGGGGATGGTCGGAATGCGCAGTGGGCCTGGTGAGCTGTCGAAAGCGACCTTGGCCGCATCGGGGTAGAAGTCCAGGGCGATGTACATCTGCCCGGTGATGAGGTTGCCACTGCGCGCCTGGGCGCGCAGCCCATGCTCGACAAAGCTGCCGATCAGTTGCCGGGTAGCGGTTTCGTCATCGCTGTCGGGGTCGCGCGCCTTGAGCATCTTGGCCTGCACCGGCCCCAGGCGTTGTGGAAAGACCACCGCATCGACCATGACCGGAAACGTCTGCTTCTGCTCGTCGTAGTCCAGCTGTATGGCAGTGACTTTTCCGAACGGTACCCCCATGAACTCGACCGGCGCGCCAACCGACAAGCCGCGCAAGGCCTGCTCGAAGCGCAGGCGCAAGTGCCGTGACCGGCCGCTGGGCGGAGCCAACGCGGCCTCGCGGTCGGCAAACAGGCGAAAACGCTGCTGATCGGCAGCCAGCTCGGCTTGCTCGGCAAAGGCCGGAGTGCCAAACGCCAGGCCGCCGACCAGCAGTGCTGAAAGCGACTCGGTGTTGATCTTCACCCCGTCGGCGCCCACCTTCACATCAATGCCGCTGGCGTTCCAGAAGCGTGAGTCGTGGGTGACAAATGCGTCGTAAGGGGCGTTGACGAAGATGTCCACATCGACCCCGCGGCCATCTTCACGCAAGGCGTACGACACCACCTGCCCGACCGGGATCTTGCGGTAGTAGATGGACGAGCCGATATCCAGCGAGCCAAGGTCCCGGGCGGTCAGCACGAAGCGCTTGCCCTTTTCGCCATAGGTGATCGGCGGTGGCGTCTCCAGCCCGGTGAACCTGTTTTGCGGGCCACCCGACTGCCCGGCATCGGCGCCGATGAAACTCCCCGAGAGCAAGGTGTCGATGCCGCTGACGCCACCGGCACCGATGCGTGGGCGCACCACCCAGAAGCGCGCGCCTTCGCTGGCGAACGATTGCGCATCCTTGTTCAATTGCACTTTCACCACCACGCTGTTGCGGTCGTCGGCCAGCTCTACCGATGTCACCCCACCGATCACCACGCTGCGGTACTTGACCGGGGTTTTCTGCGCCACCAGGCCGTCACCGGTACGAAACGAAATCGAGATCACCGGGCCTTCCTGCATCCAGTTGCGCACCACCAGCGAGGCGCCGACCAGCAGCGCCAGGATCGGCACGATCCAGACCAGTGAAATGTTCCAGCGCCGGCTGCGCACTTCGGGTTGGCCAGGCACCGGCTGGCCTTGCGATTCCTGCATCGGTCAGGCCTCCTTCTCGGCTGGGGCGTGGTCCCAGATCAGCCGCGGGTCGAAACTCATTGCCGAGAGCATGGTAAGTACCACCACCAGGCCGAAGAACAGGATGCCCGCACGCGGCTCGATGGTGCCGAGTTCGCGCAGTTGCACCAGCGCCGCCACCAGCGCCACCACCAGCACATCGAGCATCGACCAGTAGCCGATCAGCTCGACGAAACGGTACAGCTTCGAGCGCTGCCGGCAGCCCTCTCGGCTACGCCGCTGTGCGCTCGACAGCAGCAGGGTCAGCGAGGCGAACTTGACCACCGGCACACCGATACTGGCGATGAAGATGATCAGCGCGATGTCCCACGCCCCCTCTTCCCAGAACTCGATCACCCCACCGACGATGGTGCTGTCGATGCCCTGGCCGAGCATTGTCGTGTGCATTACGGGCAAGGCGTTGGCTGGAATGTAGAACACCAGGGCTGCCAACAGGTACGCCCAGCCGCGGCTGATTGCATCGTGCTTGCGCGAGTGCAGGGGTGCGCCGCAGCGCGGGCACTGATGGCGATTGTGGCGCAGGTCTGCGGCAAGGCCACAGCCATGGCACAGGCACAGCTGCAGTTCGGCGGCCAGCGGCGGGGTGCTCATACCTGCTCCCAGAGATCGCGAATGTCACGCCCGGCAATCAGGATGATCAGTACGCTCAACGCGGCCAGGGCCACCAGGCCGATGCCCGGTATCACCTGCAACAGGCCGGCCAGCTTGATCACCGCAACCAGCGCCCCCAGCAGGCACACTTCAAGCATGCTCCAGGGCCGTAGGCCTTCTAGCGCGCGCATGCACATGGCGAACCCTGGCGCCCGCCGCCGGCCTACGGCAAAAGCCAGCAGCCAGATCAGCAATGCAACCTGCAGCATCGGCGCGAGGATGATCGCCAGGGCCACCACCAAAGCGATGAAGGTAATGCTGCCGTGGCTCAGGATCATCACCGAATCCCACAGCGTCGCAGCATTGCGCAGGCCCTGCATGCTGATCGACATCACCGGGTAAAGGTTGGCGAACGCCAGCAGCACGGCGCCGGTGATGCTCAGGGCCAGGCGTTGTTGCACGGTAATGCGAACAGGCCGCTGCAGTACCCCACCGCAGCGGCTGCATACCGCGCGCTGGGACGGCTGCAACTGGGTGCGCTGATAAACAGCGTCGCAGTATTCGCAGATGATGGCACCAGCCAGGGCTGTGCCGGGCGCTCTTTCGGCAACACTGGCCATGCACAAGTCCCTCCCCGTTTATTCCGAGCAAGCGTAGACCATGCTTTACAGAACCACATAAAGCCGGTGAGGTATGCGCTTAGCGACTGGACAAGGTCCTGCATGTAAGGTTGAAGTTGCAGATCAACTAATTGCCTATGTCAAAACGTACTGGTTATTGCGAAAGTGACTAAGAACACGCTGCGCCTATCATCCGGCCGGAAAACACTGTTGTATCAATCCTTGCATGTGAAAAAAACGTTCTACGCTAGTTCGACACCCCTTCTCATTCGCAATAGGTTTGCACAGCCGGAATGCTCGGCGAATTCGATCGAGCATGCTGCGGGGCCCGTAGGCCCGGACCGGCGTAGCCACCATCTATGCGCAGGTAATTCGAGGCCGAAGGAGCCCTAACATGAAGTCCAAATTGCTACTGTCCACACTTTGCGCAGCCTCGCTCGCGCTTGGCGGATGCGCCAGCAAGTACGTCGAGTCCGATCAGTATTCCGGTTTTCTCAAGGACTACAGCATGCTGAAGGAAGACAAGTCGCCTTCTGGTGCACCGGTCATGCGCTGGATAAAGCCGGGGGTCGATGTCAACCGTTACCGCAGCGTCTATATCGAACCCAGCCAGTTTTATCCACGGCCGCAGCCCACCGAGAAGATCCCGGGAAGTACCCTGCAAGGCATCACTCGATATTACGACCAGGCATTGCGCACGCAATTCTCCAAGGCATTGCCGCTGGCCAACGCCCCAGGCCCTGGCGTGCTGGTAGTACGCCCGGCGATCACCGCAGTCAGCGCGCAGACCAAGAGCCTACGGCCCTATGAAGTGATCCCGATCGCCCTGGTGGCGGCCGGTGTGAGCGCCGCTACCGGCATTCGTGACCAGGACACCAGCATCGCCACCGAGGCGGTGTTCCTCGATGGCGACAGCAACCAGGTGGTCGCCGAAGTGGTGCGTAAAGGGGCTGGCGCGCAGCTGGACGATTCCTCGCAGGTGATGCAGGCCAAAGATGCCAAGGCGGTGCTCGATGGCTGGGCGTTGGACATGGTCAAGTCGTTCCAGCAGTTGAAAGCCAAGTAAGCGTCAGCGCCCTCGGGTTCGGTCCAGCTACCGCCCTGAAGGCTCCCCGTAGCGAGCGGGCCTGCTTCGGGCCCGCCCCCGCAGAGGCTGCAGCATGCTCAACCACAGCCCCCATGCATTTTATCGCCGCTATCTGCCCGCCCTTGCCTACGGCCTTGGCCTGAGCATGAGCAATACCTGGGCTGGCGGGATCCTGATCTATGAAGCGGGGCAGGAAGGCAATGGCCTGGCGAACGCCGGGGCCGCCGCGCTGGCCAGCGACCCCAGCGTGCTGATGAGCAACCCGGCAGGCATTGCCCAGTTGCGCGGCACGCAGATCAGCGCGAATGCCCAGGTGATACTCGGTGACATCCGCTTCTCTCGCGACAGCAACAATCAGTTTGCCGGCAACGAGGGCGGCAATAGCTTGCAGTACCTGCCAGGTGCCAGCCTGTTCATCAGCCACCAGCTGGATGAGCGCGCCGCCATCGGTTTTGGCATGTATGGCAACTTTGGCCTGGCACTGGACTACGACGATGACTGGGCCGGGCGCTATTTCACCCAGGAGGCCGCCGTAATCGGGGTGTCGCTGCAGCCAACATTCGCCTACCAGTTTACCGATGACCTTTCCGTAGGTGTCGGCCCGCGCTTCATGTACGCCTACTACCGCACCGAAATGGCGATCAACAACAACCTGCTCGGCGTGACCGACCGGCCTGACGGGCAGCTGGAATACAAGGACACCGACTGGGGCACCGGCGTCAACGTGGGTTTGCTCTACAAGCTTGGCGAACGGACCAGGATCGGCCTGGCGCATACCAGCAAGATCGACCTCGAATTCAAGGACAGCCCGCACGTAAGCAACATCAGCAACCCGCTGCTTAGCGCCGCCCTGAACCGGCTGGATGTCGACAGCCTCGAACTGGACATGGCAGTACCGCAGACGGTGCTGCTGAGCGTTGCCCACCAGCTCGACGAGCAATGGACCTTGCTGGGCAGCCTCGGCTGGCAGGACTGGAGCGAGTTCGGGGAGATTGGCGTAGAAGTCGATACCAACGCTGCCGGCACCAGCCGCACCGTCGAGCGCCGCTACAAGGACACCTGGCACGCCTCGCTGGGTGCGCAGTACCAGGTTACCCCCAAGCTGCGCTGGAACATGGGCGTGGGCTATGACAGTTCAGCGGTGGATGACAAAGACCGCACGGTGGACAACCCGATGAACGAAACCTGGCGGCTGGCAACCGGATTCAACTATCAGGTCGAAGAAGGCCTGGATATTCACCTGGCCTATACCCTGGTGTGGTTGGGTGACATGGATGTCGAGCAGACCAAAGCACGCTCAGGTAACAGCCTATCCGGCAGCTATCGAAATGCGGCGCTGCATATTGTGGGGGGCGGTGCTACCTGGCGGTTCTGAGGGGGTCGATCGCAGCGGGAGGGGAATCCGTGCAAACCGCGCCGAACAACGATGAGCTTTTTGTGAAAGCGGGGCGTTCGGCGGCATCGAGCGCGAACTCTAAGATGCCAACATTGCCTTCTGGCGCCAAATGAATGTAGACATGACGATTTTCCACTCGCCCATCAAGGATGTCGTTGCTGTTGGCTGACGGCCTCATGACCGGTGAACGACAACACCTGAAAGTCGACATCGGCGTCTTCCAGGGCGAGGCTGAAGTGAGTTTCATCGCTAGGGTTGAACATGGGGGCTCTCCGTATCCGCAAGGTATCCTTCGGGTTGGCCGAACCAACGGCGCAATAACGAAAGGGGGGGCATCACCAGGGCCTGTTGCAGCACCCGGGCACCGGACTGGCGGGCCGCAGGGTCCAGCGCCAGGGCCTGGCGCAGTGCCGGCCATACCTTGGCCGGCAGGTTGGCAGGCCGGTCCAGCGACTGGCCTGGATGCTGTTTACCCATGGCTCGAGCACCGAGGTGACCAAACGGTTGCTTGCCGCCGGCCAACTCGTAAATGACGCAGGCGGCGGCGAACAGGTCGGAAGCTGTCGACAGGCGCGCGCCGTCGAGCAGCTCAGGGGCGGCATGGGCCGGGGTCCAAGCCCTGATACGATTGCGGCTGAGCCGTGCCAGGCCATCGAGCGGGGTCGTAAAGCTTGGTGCGGTTCAAATACAGCTCGATGGCCACCACGCGCTTTCCGCTGTTTGCCATGGCCGCCTTCGTTGGGCTGGTGGATGACTGGTACGGCGAGATATCCGCCGCTTCGAGGCGAGCCGCGAGTCCGGCTACCTCTACCACCGTGCCAAGGGGTGCGTTATGCCACTCGCAGTGCTGCCCTGGGTCGTTTATCTGACACTGCCGATGAGCGTGGTACCTGTCTTGATTCTATTACCAGCCGCGATTTCTCTGGGATTGGCAGTAAACCTGTCAGCCGCAGCCTTCAAAAGGCATCTCTAATCAGGCATTTCGGGAACGACATGAACCCATCAAGTAGCAATACCTATCAGCTTTGCTCTTTGATATAGAACTGAGCACACGTCGCCGCAGCACGACAGTTTATGATTGTCGAAAGGCTGCAGCGGCGACAGTGCAAAATATGACGACGTTACTCGTCCTCGTCTGCAGCCTCGGCCGCAGCCTTGTCATAGGCAGATTTGTACTCTTTAAAGCTGACTTCATTGTTCCCATCAGCGTCCATGGACGCAAGCTGCTGCTTAGCATACTTGTCAACAATATCAGAAATCGAAACATCACTTACAGCTTCTGAATAGTCCTCCCGAATCCCACTCACCAAGAGCGCACGAAATTCATCAACCGTAATCTTTCCATCACCATTCACATCAATCTTAGCAAAGTTTTCTTTCAGCTCTTGCTCGCTGCGGGCAATAGACATGACACACCTCAAAATATGAAAACATTGACAGCATTTATCTTCACGCACCAATAGACCTAGAAGCAACTGACAAAAATATCAGTACAGGTCTGCTGAACTCCAGCCTCCACGCTTTCAAACCAAACGCCAACCCAATGATTGTTTGATCCGTCAGTGCATTCTGGATGCCGCGCAGCACTGTATCGAACGCACAGTGCTGACCGAAGATGTGCGCGATGCATTACGGCGGCGCAGCGCTGATGTTTCATTACCTGAAGCCCGCCGCAACCGCCTCCAGGAAATGGCCGAGGCCATGGACCTGTTCTGCCAGGGCCTGGACGGTGAACTGTTCAACCGCCCCGGCACGCCCTGGCCCGAGGCGGATATCACCATCGTCGACCTGGCCACCTTCGCCCGCGAGGGCTACAACGCCCAGTTGTCGATCGCCTACCTGTCCCTGCTCAACACGGTGAACAACATCGCCGAACGCGACCAGATGGTGACGTAGGACTTACGATGGGCTCACTTGGCTACTTCCCCGCAATGGATGTCGTACGCCAAGCGCTGCCAATGATTCTGGCGTTCTTAAAAATGGCCTTGGTTATCTGCATACCACTTACTTTTCTAGTCGTCACCGTCGATCTCAAGACATTGATGACCATCACTTGTGCACAGTTCGCATTGTTTTTCGTCGACTTCTGGTTTCCGCTGGCACGTTGGATCGATAGCACCATCCTCGATGCGCTCTATGGCTGGGATTCGCCCCACTGCAACTTCAACTTGCTCATGGGGCTGAATAACTCATTCGGTGACATGCTACTGAACTTCGTAATGGGATCAATGTTCATCGTATTTCCGGGCTTCAGGGTGTCCGCGCTCACCTGGGTAGGATTCCGTATGGGCGGCGCCTTGCAGGGCTTGTCGGATGGTTCGAGAGCAGCAGCCGTGGTCATTGCCTTGCGCCGCTCGATCTTGCGCAGCACCTCCAGCACATGCTGGCGGGACACCTCCACAATCGGCAGATCCCCCAGCCAAGGCAGGATGTCCTTGATGAAGTGGCGCTCGATCTGCACCAACGTGCTTTGTCACCCGCGCTTGAGGCTCAGCGCCCTGAAGGCCTTCCAGTCGATGAAGACTGAACGAAAGCAGTTCTCAGAAGCAGCGCAGGCAGCGAGGCGGCTTTCACGCCGGTCGGCGCGAGGATCGACGCCCTGGGCAACCAAGGCGCGCGCCTGATCCCATGCCTCCCTGGCCTCCTTGAGGCTGACGGCGGGATAGACGCCCGTCGATATCCGGGCCTGCTTGCCCAGCCAGTAGAAACGGAAGTGCCACTGCTTGGCACCCTTGGCACCGACGAACAGTGCAAGGCCAGCGGTATCTTTGAGGGTGTAGTTCTTGCCGGTCGGCTTCGCCTGGCGGACGGCACTGTCGGTCAATGGCATGTGTACATCTCCCGGTCTCGTAAGGTCGAGGAGATGTATATCGATGCCCAAGGCCCAGCTCAGCCATCAATCCGCTACGCCAACTGCCCGGAATCGCTGTACTTAAAAATGTACTTGAATTTCGTGGCTACTGGTGGATTCAGGCAGACTGAGCTGGAACGAAAAAAGGCCCCGAAGGACCTTTTTTCAACGACTTACAGACTTCCATGGAACTCTGCAGATCTATATTTGGAGCGGGAAACGAGACTCGAACTCGCGACCCCGACCTTGGCAAGGTCGTGCTCTACCAACTGAGCTATTCCCGCGTCGTGATGGGTGCCATTCTAGCGAAATCCAAAACGGCGTCAACCCCTTGATTCAAAAAAGTTTTATTTTTGTTCCGAGCCTTCGCGCAGGTGCGGCCAGGCCGCTACCAGGTAGTGCACCATCGACCACAATGTCAGCCCTGCCGCCACCAGTAGCAGCCCGTAACCCAGAATGACCCAGAACGTCACTGCAGGCGGGTTGGCCAGCAGAATCACCAGCGCCAGCATCTGTGCCGCGGTTTTCCACTTGCCCAGGTCGGACACCGCCACATGCGCCCGCGCGCCCAGCTCGGCCATCCACTCGCGCAGTGCCGATACCACGATCTCGCGGCCGATGATGACTGCAGCCGGCAGGGTCAGCCAGAAGTTGGCGTGCACCTGCACCAGCAGTACCAAAGCCACCGCTACCATCAGCTTGTCGGCCACCGGGTCCAGGAACGCGCCGAACGGGGTGCTCTGCTGCAGGCGACGCGCCAGGTAGCCGTCCAGCCAGTCGGTGGCGGCCGCCACCGCAAACACGCTGCTGGCGGCCATATAGCTCCAGTGATAGGGCATATAGAACAGCAGGATGAAGATCGGAATGAGCAGGACGCGTAGAACGGTGAGCAGGTTTGGAATATTCATCGGTACGACTGGCCGCAAGTTGAGCCCGGCATTCTACTCGCTATGCAGGCTGGCATAAATCGACTCGGCAAGCTTTTTACTGATGCCGGGGGCTTTGGCGATCTCATCGATACTGGCGCGGTTGAGCTCCTGCAGGCCGCCGAAATGTTTCAGCAGGTCGCGGCGGCGCTTGGGCCCTACCCCGGCCACATCCTCCAGGCTGGACACCCGACGGGCCTTGCCGCGGCGGGCGCGGTGGCCGGTAATGGCGAAACGGTGGGCTTCGTCGCGGATCTGCTGGATCAGGTGCAGGGCCGATGAATCGCCCTTGAGAGTGAATTCGTGGTGCACGTCGTTCAGGTAGAGGGTTTCGAAACCGGCCTTGCGGGTTACGCCCTTGGCCACGCCGAGCAGGGTAAGGTCGGTGAAACCCAGCTCCTGCATTACGTCGCGGGCCATGTTCAGCTGGCCTTTGCCGCCGTCCACCAGCAACACGTCGGGCAGCTTGCCTTCGCCATCCTTGATGCGCCCGTAGCGGCGGGTCAGCGCCTGATGCATGGCTGCGTAGTCGTCGCCGGCGGTGACACCTTCGATATTGAAGCGCCGGTAATCGGACTTCAGCGGGCCTTCCGGGCCGAACACCACGCAACTGGCCACGGTGGCTTCGCCGCTGGAATGGCTGATGTCGTAGCACTCCAGGCGCTGCGGTACTTCGTCCAGGCCGAGCACTTCGGCCAAGGCCTCGAAACGTGCAGCCATATGCTGGCGGTTGGCCAGGCGGGCGTTCAGCGCCTGTTCGGCGTTGGTTACCGCCAGCTGCTGCCAGCGAGCGCGGGTGCCACGCACCCGATGGCTGATGGACAGCTCACGGCCGCGCAGCGTGTGCAGCGCTTCGATGATGGCCTGGAAGTCCTCGTGAACAACATTGACGATCAACTCGCTGGGCAATTCACGCTCGGCGTTGCCCAGGTAGTACTGGGACAGGAAGGCCGCCATGACCTCGGCCACCTCCTCCTCGATGCCCACCTGGGGAAAGAAGTTCTTGCTGCCCAGCACCCGGCCGCCGCGCACGCTGATCAGGTGCACGCAGGCGCCACCCGGGTTGACGAAAGCGGCAATGACGTCAACGTCGCCGCTGCCGCCTTCGATATATTGCTGGTCCTGCACGCGGCGCAGCAGGGCGATCTGGTCCCGCAACTCGGCGGCCTTTTCGAAATTGAGGGCCATGGCGGCCTTTTCCATTTCGGCATTCAGCTCATTGCCCAGCTGCTGGCTGCGACCTTCGAGGAACATCACCGAGTGGCGCACGTCTTCGGCGTATTCCTCGGCGCTGACCAGGTCAGTGCAGGGCCCTTTGCAACGCTTGATCTGGTACTGCAGGCACGGCCGGGTGCGGTTGGCGTAGTAGCTGTCTTCGCACTGGCGGACAGAGAACGCCTTTTGCAGCAGGCTCAGGCTCTCGCGGATGGCGCCGGCGCTGGGGTATGGGCCGAAGTAGCGGCCCTTGGCCTTTTTCGCCCCACGGTGAATGCCCAGCCGCGGAAACTCA
>NZ_JABMCN010000067.1 GCF_013179515.1 Pseudomonas sp. CM27 | reverse complement strand
AGCACGGCACCCAGGTCCAGGTCCAGCAACAGCTGCAGGCCCTTGGCAACCAGCTCGGCTTCATCGGCGCAACGGCCGACGATGGTCTCGAACTCGCTGAGGTTCGGCGTGATCAGGCTGGCGCCACGGTAGATGGAGAAGTCCTTGCCCTTGGGGTCGGCCAACACCGGAATGCCTTTGGCCCGCGCCGCCTGGATCAGGCTCTGGTGGTTTTTCAGTGCGCCCTTGCCATAGTCGGACAGGACCAGCACCTTGACCCCCTCGAGCAGGCCGTCAACCTCGGCGCCCAGCGACAGCGGGTCGGTGGCGAACGGCTCTTCGAAATCAATGCGCAGCAGCTGCTGGTGACGGCTCATGACCCGCAGCTTGACGATGGTCGGCTGGTGCGCAATGCGCTGGAAGACCGAGCGTACGCCGGCAGCCTGCAGGCTGTTGGCGAGGCTGTCGGCAGCCTCGTCCTGGCCGGTGACACCGATCAGCGACGCCGGCGCACCCAGCGCGGCGATGTTCAAGGCAACGTTGGCCGCGCCGCCGGGGCGATCCTCGATTTGATCGACCTTGACCACCGGGACTGGCGCTTCAGGCGAAATACGCGAAGTACCGCCATGCCAGTAGCGGTCGAGCATGACATCGCCGACCACCAATACCGGGGCTTGATCGAAACGCGGCATGGACAACTTCATGGGCAACCCATATGGAAATAATGAACAGGGGCAGGATATTAGCACAGGGTAGACGACGGCTTTATGGCCAGATCATCCCCGGAAAATTCCCGTGACAATCGGGGCCATCACGGCCCCGATCAAGGAGGGTTCAGGTGATATCGGCCTTGGCCGGCTCATCCAGGCCCATGGCATGCAGGCGGGCATAATGGCCATTGGCTGCAAGCAGCTCGGCATGGGTGCCGCGCTCGACCAGACGGCCCTGGTCCATGACCAGGATCTGATCGGCCTTCTCGATGGTCGACAAGCGGTGCGCAATCACCAGCGTGGTACGGCCTTGCATCACATGATCCAGGGCAGCCTGGATATGCCGCTCGGACTCGGTATCCAGCGCCGAGGTGGCTTCATCGAGGATCAGCAAGGGCGCGTTTTTCAACAGCGCGCGCGCAATTGCCAGACGCTGGCGCTGGCCACCGGAAAGCAGCACACCGTTTTCACCGACGTCCGTATCAAAGCCTTTCGGCAACTGATCGACAAACTCCTTGGCGTAGGCATCGGCCGCAGCGGCCTCGATATCTGCGCGCGGCGCGCCGGCCAGGTCGCCGTAAGCGATGTTGTTGGCTACCGTGTCGTTGAACAGGGTGACGTGCTGGGTGACCTGCGATACGTGGCGGCGCAGGTTGCGCAGGCGATAGTTCTCGATCTCCACGCCGTCCAGCAGAATCTGCCCTTGGTCGTGGTGATAGAAGCGCGGGATCAGTGCCGCCAGGGTCGACTTGCCGCTGCCGGAGCGGCCAACCAGGGCGATCATCTGCCCGGGCTCGGCGGTGAAGCTGATGTCGCTCAGCACTTCACGCTCGGTGCCCGGGTACGTGAAGCTCAGGTTACGCACTTCAAGGCGCCCTTCTACCCGCTCCTTCTCGATGGTGCCGGTGTCCACTTCCGGCTCTTCGTCCAGCTGCTCGAAGATGCTCTCCGCGCCGGCCAGGCCTTTCTGGATGGTCGAACTGACTTCCGACAACTGGCGAATCGGCTTGGGCAGCAGGCCGGCGGCAGTGATATAGGCCACCAGGTCGCCGGCGGTGGACTCACCGCGCAGGAACAGCACCAGGAACATCAACGCGGCCATGGCGCTGTAGATCACCAGCTGGAGCATCGGCGTGTACAGCGAGCCGGTCTTGGTCATGCGCAACTGCTTGTCGGTGTTGCTCTGGCTGGCCTTGCTGAAGCGCTGCTCCTCGTAGGCCTCGCCACCGAAGCTGCGGACCACGCGGTAGCCCTGGATGGTTTCCGAAGCGACGTGGGTGACGTCCCCCATGGCCACCTGGATCTTCTTGCTCTGCTTGCGGAATTTCTTGCTGGCGACGCTGACCATCACGGCGATCACCGGCAGGATGGCAACCATCACCAGTGTCAGGTGCCAGTTCATCCACAGCAGGTAGGCAAACAGGAACACCACGGTCAGGCCTTCGCGAATCACCACCTTGATAGCATCGGTGGCAGCACCGGTGACCATGGTCACGTTGAAGGTGATGCGCGAAATCAGGTGCCCGGAATTGTGGTTGTCGAAGTAGCGGTTCGGCAGCACCAGCAGCTTGTTGAACAGCTCCACCCGCAGGTCGTGCACCAGGCACAAGGACACCTTGGCCAGAAAGTAGTTACCCAGGAAAGAGCCAAGCCCCTGCCACGCGGCAATCAGGATGATCAGCAGCGGCACCGCCTGCAGTAATTGCAGGTCGCGCAGGTAGGGCACGTTGGGGAACAACACAGCCTCGGGATTGCTAAGCCCGTCGACGAAATACTTGAGGATGCCGGCCAGCATTGGCTGGGTCGAGGCAAAGATCACGAAACCGACAATGCTCAGCAGGAAAATGCCGACATAGGGTTTCACATAGCCCAGCAGCCGGAAGTAGATCTTCAGGCTGGAGGTGGGCTCCGCCGGTCGCGGTGTTTCGGCCATTATCGAGCTCGCTGTTCAGGTTGAACCGGAAATTTTACCACAGGCGCCATTTTCGGCACGCCCCCATGGCAGCAACATGGCAAGGCCCACCGGCAGCCAACTGATGAACCACTCGGCACGCGGTGTTCCGGTGAGGCTGGCGGCGTCAAACTGCATGGCCAAGGTCGAGTACACCCAGAAACCAAGCAGGAGCTTGCCGAGCAACGTTGCGCGGGCGCGGAGGATTTCAGCCAGGGCAAACAGCCACACGGCTACCCACAGCAGCATGCCGGGCAGGCCCATTTCCACCGCGGCGTGGGTGAACATGTTGTGAGTATGCTCGAACTGCTGGCCGGCTGCGTTGACATGGTAGCCAGCCCCCAGACCCAGCCCGGTCCAGGGATGTTCGGCAATCATGTCGAGTACGGCATGGAAGATCTCCGGACGGTAGGACGAACCGCGCTCGGCAATCAGGTCGTACACCGTGGAAAGCGCCAGGCCGGTAGCGAAAACAGCGAGGATGGAAAATACCCTACTGTGGCGGTCGCGGAACCACAGCGGTGCGATCACGACGGTAATCACCAAAGCCAGAATCGCGCCACGGCTCTGGCTGAGGATCACGAACGCCCCCAGGCAGGCCAGTGCTGCCAGCCACGCCAGTTGCGTGCCGCGCTGGCGAGGCGGCTGGTAGAGCAGGAACAGC
Organism: Pseudomonas sp. CM27; assembly: GCF_013179515.1. Lineage (GTDB taxonomy): Bacteria > Pseudomonadota > Gammaproteobacteria > Pseudomonadales > Pseudomonadaceae > Aquipseudomonas. The sequence goes on along the minus strand of NZ_JABMCN010000067.1, from coordinate 20,913 downwards.
ACAGCCGAAGCGATGACATACGCCCCCAGGATGGGGTGGGATATTTCACCGATACCCGCCAGCCTGAGCCGCCATGGCATCTCCTGCAGCCCGTAGAAGTTGATGACCGACACCAGCGCGGCAATCGCCAGCAATGCACTGCCGAGCTGCAGCAGCTGGCGGATGCGCGTCAGGCCAGCCTGGGCCAGCAACGGGAACGCCAGCAGGAATACCAGGATATAGAGCAGACGCTTGATTTCGCGCCCAGGATCTTCGGCAGGCGACCAGACCAGGCTGACCCCGCTCCATGCCAGCAGCAGCAACACGCTTGTCCACAGCGCCGGCTGGCGCTTCCAGGCCTGTGCCAGCACGTCGCGAGCCGACCACGCCAAGAGCAGCGTCGGCAGCCACAGGAACAACACCAGCCCCTGTTGATAAACCTTGTTGCTCGGCGCCAGGGCGATCGCAGCCAGGAACCAGACCAGACCCAACCCCAACCAGGCTCTTGCCCAGCTTTTCTGATACAACATCCTTTCCCCCGATGAATCAAAAACACCATCCATGGTGCTACAGCATTATTTTCGGCATTATTGCCGGTCATTTTGCTCGCCAGACGACAAGGCCCTATTCATGCAATGCTCCCGGCTCACCCAGGTCGACTTCGATCAGCTGACACTCGGCGCACAGGTACTTGAGGCAGACAGCCATGGCGCCAAAGTCTACCTGCTCGAGGATGGAAATTTCCTTAAGGTTTTTCGTAGGAAAAGACTGATTTCATCTGCGCTGCTGCGCCCGTACTCGCAGCGCTTTGTCGATAATGCCGCACGCCTGGCGCAATTGGGCATTCCCACCCTCGAGGTAATCAGCCAGCACAAGCTCGACCTGCCAGGCCGCACCGCCGTGCTTTATCGCCCGCTCCCAGGGCGGACGCTGCTGCAGATGTCGCGCGATGAAGGTTTCAGCTGGGACATCTACCTGCCCCGGCTGATCGAACTGATCCGTCAGTTGCACCGTAGCGGGGTTTACTTCCGCTCGCTGCATCTAGGCAATGTGGTAGTCACCCCCGACCAGCGCCTGGGCCTGATCGACGTGGCCGACATGCGCTTCCTGCGCCCGCCGCTTTCGGCACGCATGATTCGTCGCAATGTGCAGCACATGGTGCGCTATATCGAGCGGGAGAACCTGGGTGACCAGTTCCCCCTCGCCGCATTCGAGGCAGCCCTGCTGGCCCGCTGAGGCTCAGCTGCGCAGCAGGCTCTGCGAGCCATTACAAAACGCTTGCCAGGCCTGCTCAGGCGCCAGCGCCTGGCGTTGCCTGGCGGCGACCGCCGGAGCACTGAGCGCCGCGCAGCGCGCGATCGCCTCGGCCCAGGCGCTCTGGTCGGCAGTGGGCAGGTAGCCACCGGTGTCACCCAACTGCTCGCGGAACACTGGCAGGTCGCTGCACACCACTGGCACATCGGCCATGACCGCCTCCTGCACCACCAGCCCCAGGCCTTCGGAACGCGAAGGCACCAGTAGCCAGTCGAACGCTCGGTACAGTTGCTGCAGGTCTTCACGGTGGCCGCACAGGTGAACCCGGCCTGCAAGGCCCAGCGCTTCGATACGCTCCTGCAGCAAGGCATGCAGGGGGCCTTCACCAATGATCGCCAACTGCAGGCCCGGTTGCCGTGCACTGGCCTTGGCGAATGCCTCGATCAGCATCTCGAAGCCTTTGCTTTCCACCAGGCGCCCGACTGCGCCCAGCATCACTGCGGCTGCCTGTGGCAAGCGCAGCACCTGCCTGGCCATGTCACGAGTCAGCAGCGGCTCGACGAATGCCAGCGGGTCAAGCGCCATGCGCAACGTCTGCACCGGCCTGCCGAGGTCGCGCTCCAGCGACTCGGCCAGGGTATGCGACACCGCCGCGATACTCAGCCGCTCGGGCGCCAGCATGCGCAACAGCCGCACATCGCTGGCGTTGAGCCGGGTCTTGCCATGGAACAGCACCTTGGCCCGTACGCCGGGAATATTCTGCAACAGCGGCAGCACCAGCCGTGCGACGCCAATGCCATCGAGCAGCACGATCTCTGCCTTGGCTTCGGCCAGCGCCTTGCGCAAGCGCATGCGCAGCCACGGCCGCAGCAGGCGCCAAAGGTGTCGGCCTTTCAGGGCACGTGGCGGCATGTGCCACTCCCGGGTCGAGCCAAGCCCGCAGCAGAGCCCGCTACCCAGCAGCAGCCAGTTACTGATCCGCGCATCGGCGCCCGCGTGCGACAGCACCTGCCGGTGCACTTTGTGGATGGACATGTACGGCGTTCCACCCGCCCACATCATATTGACGATGTTCATGGGCCCTCTCCCGCGCATGTCAGGTGGGACAGCGACATCAGTGAACAAAAATGGTGATACCCATGCCGATCAAGGCACCCGCCACCAGCGTCAATGCCAGTTTCATTCGATCACGTTGACGACGCTTGGCCTTGCGCTCCACTTCGATGGGCAAGGTCACGTGATTACCAAATCCGGTGTGTAAGACTGCATCACCCTCCAAAGTGACCGCTGTCAGATTTAACTCAGCGTAGCGCCGGGAAAGCGCCTTCTCTCCAGCATAGGCGGCAAATGGCGCGCAGCGCTGGTAATCGCTCAAGCGACGCAGGCCCGGGTTGAGCGAAAACGCCTGCCACTCGGCTTTTTCGGACAGCAACGGGTAGCAAGGCACGCCAGCGATCACCTGGCGATCGCCCAGGTGGATGTACGGGCTGTGGATGGCCAGGTCGTGGGCATGGCTGCGCAGCCACACCTGCAACAGGTTGGGGCTGACCTGCAGGATCGCCTGGGAGTCTTCGACGAAGCCCTGGCGATAGAAGTGCCAGTCGTCCTCGCAGTGGAAGATGTACGGCGTCTTCACCTGGCTGTAGGCCAGGTCGATAGACGGCAACTGGCCAAGCTGAGGCCGGTTGACGAACACCTTGCAGTGAGGCTTCCAATGCTCCGGCACAGCGTCATGCACGGCATCATCACCGGAATCCTCGGTGATGAACACCTCGCGAATGGGCGCGGTGTTGCAGCGATCGAAACTCTCAAGGGTGTCTTTGAGCAGGTCGAACCGCCCACAACTGGTCACGACGAGCGTGACGTCACTCTCATTTGAAAAGCGCACCGGACTCCCTCCGCATTGCGACTATCGGCTTTCAACACCCACTCCCAGGCGCGAAAGCTCTTGTTTAGATGCCCAGCTTCAGGCGCAACCGCTGCCACCCGGTCAAGGGTGGGTGGGGCCTGAGTGCCGGGCGCATGTGGTCGACGATGCTACGTCCAACTGCGCCGAAACTGAAACGGGAAACCGCCAGATGGCGGCCATTTTCTGCAATTTGCCGGGACAGTTCAGGGTCCGAACGCAAGCGGCGGAGCTTTTCCTGGAGCGTCGGGATGGTGTCATAGAACACCACGTTGTGCATGTCCTGCAGGCCCAGCGCGCGGTTCTCCTCCTCGCCCTGATCGTATGCCAGCAAAACACAGCCACAGGCCATGGCTTCGAAGTTCTTGATCATGTACTCGCCCATGCCGACATCGGCACTGACGAAAAAGCGGATACGGTTGAGCGTGTTGCAATAGTCCTCACCCGACTTGGTGCGGGTGACCACCAGGTTTTCGACCTGCCCCAGCTCATCCAGCAGCGCCTTGCGGCCGCTGTACGCAACACTGTTGGTGCTACCGACAAACGCCAGCTCGATGTCGCGCTCACGCCCCTGATCGGTCAGCAACTGCTCGTCGTAACCCTTGGGCACGAACACCGCATCGAAACCTTCCTGGCGAAGGCGCTCGCTGACCATGTAGCCAGAGCTGATTACCCGTGCCCACGGCAGTTGACGGTAATGGGCGCTGAACTTGCCGGTGTACTTGCAGGGAATGTAGTTCTGATAGGCATCGTGTTCGAGGATGACCAGGTTCGGCACGGTGCGAATGAACGCCACCTGGCGAATTTCCTGTTTGAAGCGCAGGAAGAAGACGATGCGGTCATAGCGTTCGACCTGCACTTCACGCTTGAAATAGCGGCGCAGGTTGCGCTGGTCTTCGCTGGTCAGCCAGCGCAGGTCACACTCGCAGTTGGCCGCGACGCCATCGTACAGACGGTCGAGGATCGCCCGCTGTTCTTTCTGCACCAGAAACAGGACTTTCATTGCATTCCTTGGGCGCTCTGCGCCATCGCGGTCAACCATGGGGCGCGCCTACAGCTCACGCCGCCAGAACAGTTCGTGCCGGCGCACAGCCTTGCGGAAGAACTCGTTCTCCCCGTACGGCGACGGCTTGCGCCCTGCCAGCCAGCGCTGCAGCAAGCGGCGCAGTCGGCGCTTGAAGGGTGCAGGTGGCTGCAGGTCGTGCATCATGCCCAGGGCCATGGCCTTGTCGCGCTGGGTAGCCAGGCCCAGCACCAGGCTGCAAGGCGCCCAGGCCTGCCCGGTGCTCAGTTGCGGAGGCAAGGCCACACCATCGCCACTGTCGCCCATTGGCCAGCGGTCGTTGTCGTGCAGGTGGTTGGCGTAGCACAGTAAAGTTTCTGGCTGCCAGGCCAGTCCCTGCAGGGCTTCCAGCACGGCCGCCTGGGCGCAGATATGGTCAGGGTGCGGGTCGAGCTGCGGGTGCGGCATCACCAGCACTTCAGGTTTTGCCATGTCGAGCAACGCCCGCAGGTCGGCCAGCAGGTTGTTCCAGGTCGGCGCGCCATCCCGGTCGGCCGGCAGGGGAAACGGGTTGAACTGGCGGAATACGCGGATATCGGCCAGCTCGGCCTCGCGGGAGGCGGCTGGCTGTTCCGGCGCAGCCTGCATGGCGGGCAGCTGCAGGCAGAAATAACCCAACTGCACGCAGCGCGACTCCGGCACCCCGGCCCAGCGCGGCACGGCGATGCTGTCCCACGCGCGCAGGCGCCCCTTCAGGCGCGCGGCATCGGCCTTGTCCAGGCCCATTTGCTGATAGTGCTCGGCCTCGATTTCACCAGCGGTCAGGGTGACCACCCAGGTTTCGTCGGCCTGGCTGTAAAGGCCGTATGCGGCCAGCTCGGCGTCATCGGCATGTGGCGCAATCACCATCACCCGACGTCGCTGCAACTCGACCGGCGGGGTTATCCACAGGCGTGGCTGGCCTTGTAGCCGGCAATGCCGGCCGCGCAGCCGCAACGTGCCAGCCTGCAGGGGCGCAGCCAGGCCGGTCAGGTTGAGGAAGCGCACGCCATCGACGCCACGCTCGAAGGTTTGTCGGTCAGCCTGCTCGCCAGCCAGCAGTTCGACCGCCGGGTCGAGGAAGCGCCCCACCCAGCTACTTTTCAGACGCAGTTCAAGGATCAGGGTTTCTTCGCCTTGCAGCGCGCATTCGGCCTTGAGCAGCCCCCCCTCCAGACTGGCGCGGGCTTGCTGCGTGTACTCGCCGAAGTCGTAGGCATAGTCCTCGCCTGGCGCGTAGAACAGGTGATCGGCAAACCACGCCTCATGGCCGGCCCAGAGCAGCGGCAACAGCAGCAGCGGCAACCACCACCAACTCACTACTGCCAAGCCGACCAGCGCAACCACGCCTGCCAGCAGGCCCAGGCGCTTGTTGCGCCGATGGCGCTTGAGCAATTGCTGCTTGCGGCTCACGCCTGGTACACCGGCACGGGGTTGCACCAGCGATCCTTGTACTCGCGGTCGGCACGGCCGAACGAGAAGCGCAGCGGCTTGTTGCGGGCACGGGCGTCTTCCCAGGCGGCCTGGGTATTGAGGAAGCTCAGCACGCTGCCCGGGCTGAAGGCCTTGGTTTCCGGGTCGACCCCGCCATTGATGTACTCGACGCTGACCCACTCCGGTGCCTCGACCCGATAGACCAACTGGATGGCAATCGGTTTGCCGTCCAGCAACAGTACCGAGCCGATCAGCAACGCGCGCAGACGCTCCAGCACCTCGGCCATGCGTTCGGCACCGGTGGCCGGGAAGCCCCAGCGGCGCTGGAACAGGTCGCAGTACATGCTGGCAATTTCCCCAGCGCTGAAGTCACCGATCGGGCGTACCACGCCGCCCGCCTCTTCCAGCAGGCGCAATTCGCGACGCTGGTTGTAGCGAAACTTCTTCGACAGGTCTTCAGGGGCCCGAGCCATGGCCAGCTGCTCCGCCTGCGCCTTGAGCCCGCTGAAACGGCCCTGGTTCAGCTCGGACAGATAGCGCGCGGCATGGCGCAACGGGGCAGTGGCATCGGCCGCTGCAGGCAGAATGATTTCGGCATTGCCCAGGTCGAACAGGGCTTTCTTGCCAGCACGCTTGAGCACGTCCTTGGACAGCGCCAGGTGTCGTCCCCAAGTGGGGATAGCGGCCCTGAGCTCGCCGGCCTGATGCCAGCCCAGGTACCGCACCGGGATCTGCGCCAGCTCGGCCAATTGCTCGACCACCAGCGGATGGGTGGCGACACTGCCGCCAAAGCGCGCCCACGCCTCGGCATAGGCCGCAGCATCGATAGCTTGCCAACCGCGCTCGCGGAAGGCCTGGATACGATTGAGCATCAGGCCTGCCCCACCAGCGCACGCACCTGCGGCAACTGCCAGAAGGCCTCGCGCACTGCCTGGTCGGAGAACCGCTGTCGCAGGCGTTGCAGCATGTGCTCGGCGCAGGCCTCGCGCTGCCCGGCGTCGAGCATGGCCATGTGCTTCAGGCCTTGGGCCAGCTGCGTTGCATCGCCCAGCGGGAACAGCATGCCGACCCCCTCGACCACTTCGCGCGCCCCGCCACAGGCCGTGGCCAGCACCGGCACGCCGGCGACCATGGCTTCGAGCAGGACCATGCCGAACGGCTCATGGTCAGAACTGAGGGCGAACACGTCGAACGCCTGGAAGTAGCGGCGCGCATCCGGCACCTGGCCCAGGAAGTCCACTTGTGCGCAGATACCCAGCTCCGCAGCCAGGGCCTTGAGTGTGGGCTCCAGGCGGCCTTTGCCGAGGATAGCCAGCCGGGCGCCGACCGGTAGCCCCGGCAGCGCCTGGGCAAACCCCCTCAGCAGGGTGGCCTGGTCCTTGTCCGGATGCAGCCGCCCGACGTTGCCGACGATCCACGCCTGCGCATCCAGGCCCAGGGCCTGGCGTGCCTCGGCACGTGGCACCAGGGCCGCCTGCAAGGCGTCGATGTCGATGCGGTTGTACAAAGTCTGGATACGTTCGCCCGGCCACTGCGGCAGGCAGCGACGCATGTCGTCACGCACCGCGTCGGACACACCCAGCAGGCTCAGGCGCTTGCTGAACAGGTTGGCGAACAACCGGCGGCCTTTGCGCTGATAATCGCCAAAGGCATGGTGCACCCCGATTACCGGCAGGCCCGTACCCAGCAGAGCCACATAGATCGGCTTGAAACGGTGGGCAATGCAGAATGCGAAATTGCGCTCGGCCGCGATCCGCCGTAGTGCGCGAATGGCGCCGAGCTTCAGCCCACGCACGGCCTTGGAGCTGAACTCCAGGAACAGCACCTCGTCCGACGCGCAGCCGGCCGCCACTTGAGGATCGGCTGCGCCGGTGAGGAACACCGTGGTGACCTGGTAGCCACGCCCCTGGAACAGGCTGGCGTACTGACGGGCACAGTCCAGGAACGGCCCGTCATAGCCATGGCAGAACTGCAGGATGCGCGGTTCAGAGCGGCTGGTCATACGCGGCTGCGCCGTCCTTCACCACCAGGATGTCTTCCATGATCAGGTACTGCAGGTCCGAGCCGAAGAACATGTTCAAGGCGTCGGTCGGCGAGCAGATCATCGGCTCACCACGGCGGTTCAGCGAGGTGTTCAGCGACACGCCGTTGCCGGTCAGGTCTTCCAGCGCTTTCATCATGTCGTAGTAGCGCGGGTTGTATTCGCGCTTGAGCACCTGGGCACGCGAAGTGCCGTCCTCGTGAACCACTTCCGGCACGCGGGTCTTCCACTCTTCAGCCACTTCGAAGGTGAAGGTCATGAACGGCGCCGGGTGGTCGACCTTGATCATCTGCGGGGCGACGGTGTCGAGCATCGACGGGCAGAAGGGTCTCCAGCGTTCACGGAACTTGATCTGGTGGTTGATGCGGTCGGCCACGCCTTCGACGCTAGGGCAACCGATGATCGAACGACCACCCAGGGCACGCGGGCCGAACTCCATGCGGCCCTGGAACCAGGCCACCGGGTTGCCGTCGACCATGATTTTGGCGATCTGCTCGGGCATGTTGTCGAGCTTGCGCCACTTCGGCGCGTCCGGGTGACGGGCGCAGGCGGCGATCACGTCCTCGTTGGAGTACGAAGGGCCGAGGTAGACATGCTCCATCTTCTCGACCGGCACGCCACGGGCGTGAGAGACGTAGGCAGCAGCACCAACTGCAGTACCGGCGTCGCCGGAGGCCGGCTGGACGAACAGCTCCTTGACGTCGGAACGGGCGATGATCTTCTGGTTGAGCTTGACGTTCAGCGCGCAGCCGCCGGCGAAGGCCAGCTTGCCGGTTTCACGCAGGGTATCGCCCAGGTAGTGATCGATCATCTGCAAGGCGAGCTTTTCGAACAGCGCCTGCATGCTGGCCGCGTAGTGGATGTACGGCTCGTCGGCGATGTCGCCTTCGCGTTTCGGGCCCAGCCATTCGATCAGCTTCGGCGAGAAATAGAAGCCCTTGCCTTTCTCTTTGTAGCGGCGCAAGCCAATGACGTTGGCGTACTCGGTGTTGATCACCAGTTCGCCGTTTTCAAAGCTGGCCAGGCGCGAGAAGTCATACTTGCTGGCGTCGCCGTACGGCGCCATGCCCATGACCTTGAACTCACCGTCGAGCATCTCGAAGCCAAGGAACTCGGTAATAGCGCCATACAGGCCACCGAGGGAATCCGGGTCGAAGAATTCCTTGATCTTGTGGATCTTGCCGTTTTCGCCATAGCCGAAGAAGGTGGTGGCGTACTCACCTTTGCCGTCGATGCCCAGGATCGCGGTTTTTTCCTTGAAGCCCGAGCAGTGGTAGGCACTGGAAGCGTGGGCCAAGTGATGCTCGACCGGCTCGATCTTGACCTTTTTCGGGTCGAAGCCCAGCTGCTCCAGGCACCAGACGATCTTCTTGCGGTAGCGCTTGTAGCGACGGTTGCCCATCAGGATCGCGTCGAGGGCGCGGTCGGGGGCGTACCAGTAGCGCTTGGCATAGTGCCAGCGCGCTTTGCCGAACAGGCTGATCGGGGCGAACGGGATGGCTACAACGTCGACGTCGGAAGGCTTGATGCCCGCCTGCTCCAGACAGAACTTCGCCGACTCGTAGGGCATGCGGTTCTTCGCATGCTTGTCACGCACGAAGCGCTCTTCTTCGGCGGCGGCAATCAGCTTGCCGTCAATGTACAGGGCCGCGGAAGGGTCATGGCTAAGGGCGCCGGACAGGCCAAGAATCGTCAATGCCAAGGGATTAGCCTCTTCGTTCGGTAGAAATGCGCCAGCGGCCTCATGGGCGGGTGGCGACTAAAGGGCGGGATTATAACGCAAACACCAGGAACTGCGCGCTCCTGCACAGGGATCGCGGCGCGGCTTATTCGGCGATCAGCCAGTCCATGCGATAGCTGCCGGCGGTCTGCGCCAGCTCTTTGGCCAGCCACGGCAGCAGCTCTTTAAGCTCTTCTTCCAGGCCCCACGGCGGGTTGGCGATGGCCAGGCCCGAGCCGTTCAGGCCCTGCGGGCTGTCCTGGTGATGCACATACAGTTCGACCCGCAGCAACTTCGGCGCGCCAGTGCTGGTCAGGTCCTGATAGAAACGGGTGAGCGAGCGTTGATCCTTGATCGGGTACCAGATGGCCGCGACAGTCTGGCGCATGCGGCCGATCGCCTCTTTCATCGATGTGGTGCAACGCTTGAGCTCGTCAGCCTGCTCGAACGGCGGGTCGATCAGCATGATCGCGCGCTTTTCCTGCACCGGCAGCAGGGCCCGCGGCACATGCCAGCCTTCGCCCAGGTGCACGGTCACACGCGGGTCTTTCTTCATGTTCTCTTTGAGCAGCGGCCCGTCTTCAGGGTGCTTTTCATTGAGCAGGGCGCGGTCCTGCTGGCGCATGAGGCGGCGGGCCAATTCGGGCGAGCCGGGGTAGTAGCGCAGCTCGCCGTCGGCATTGAGGCGCTTGATGACGCGCAGGTAATCAGCGGCCATGGCCGGCAGGTCATCGCGATTCCACAGGCGGGCGACGCCTTCCAGGTACTCGCCGGTGCGGGTCGCCTGGTCGCCTTGCAAGTCATACAGACCAAGGCCGGCGTGGGTATCGATATAGGCGAACGGCTGCTCCTTGCGCGACATCAGGGCGATGAGGCGGGTCAGCACGATGTGTTTGAGGACGTCGGCGTGGTTGCCGGCGTGGAAGGCGTGACGATAGTTCATGGCAACTCCTGCGCAAGCGGCAAGTTTACCTCGCCTTGCCAGCGGAGTCAGGTGCAGCGATCAACCAGCAACACTTCTTCAGGCGCTCCCGCCCCCCCCTGAAAACCTTCATCCGCCGGAACGGGTTCCTGATTCTCCGCCGCGCTGCCAGCAGCAAGAATCCAGCTTCCACCCACCAGGAGTAGATGCAAATGAAAGCTTCCATTCAATACGATAAAACTCAAAATCGACTGCACGGAACACTCGGCGTGAACAATGTGCCCTACACCGCGCAGCTGAAACTCAAGAAACAAGATGGCACTGCCGAGACAATAGTGGTACCGAGCTCGAAGTCCGACGAGTGGGAAGTGAGCCTGGACCGCCATGGCCCTGGTACCTATGAAGCCAGGATCGTCCCGCGTGAAGCCGGCGCATTCGAGCCGACCCGGTGCGAGTTCACGCTCTAAGCAACAATCGCCCCAAACGCAAGCGGCCCGAACAACTACATTGTTCGGGCCGCTTGCGTTACTCATTCACAACTCATCACTTGTCAGCGTGATATGCCGCATCAGCGGTCTCAAAACGCTGCACCATCGCCTGCGAGGGGCTGCCCAGCTTGCTCACCAGGAAAATGGCGATGCTGGCGAACAGGAAGCCCGGGATGATTTCGTACAGCCCGAGAGTGTCGAAGTTCTTCCACAGGATCACGGTCAGTGCGCCAACCACGATCCCGGCCAGCGCGCCGTTACGGGTCATGCCTTTCCACAATACCGAGATCAGCACCACCGGGCCAAAGGCAGCGCCGAAGCCAGCCCAGGCATAGGCCACCAGGCCCAGTACGCGGTTTTCCGGGTTGGCAGCCATGCCAATGGCAATCAGTGCAACGGCCAATACCATCACCCGGCCTACCCATACCAGCTCGCGCTGCGAAGCACCCTTGCGCAGGAAGGCTTTGTAGAAGTCTTCGGTCAGCGCGCTAGAGCACACCAGCAGCTGGCAGCTCAGGGTACTCATCACTGCCGCCAGAATAGCCGACAGCAGCACGCCAGCCACCCATGGGTTGAACAGAATCTTGGCCAGCTCGATGAACACGCGCTCGTGGTTCTCGGTCACCGGGCCCGCCAGGTCCGGGTGCGCAGAGAAGTAGGCAATGCCGAAGAAGCCGACAGCACAGGTACCGGCCAGGCACAGGATCATCCAGGTCATGGAGATGCGACGGGCCTTGGCGATCGACTTGACCGAGTCGGCAGCCATGAAGCGCGCCAGGATGTGCGGCTGACCGAAGTAGCCCAGGCCCCAGCCCATCAGCGAAATGATGCCGATGAAGGTCGCGCCCTTGAGCATGTCGAAGTTGGCCGGGTTCTGCGCCTCGATGGCCAGGAAGGTCGTGTCGACGCCGCCCGTGGAGATCAGCACGATGATCGGCGTGAGGATGAGCGCGAAGATCATCAGCGAAGCCTGAACCGTGTCAGTCCAGCTCACCGCCAGGAAACCACCGATGAAGGTGTAGGCAATGGTCGCCGCGGCACCGGCCCACAGAGCGGTCTCGTACGGCATGCCGAAGGTGCTTTCGAACAGGCGGGCACCGGCCACGATGCCGGAGGCGCAATAGATGGTGAAGAACACCAGGATGACAATGGCCGAGATGATGCGCAGCAGGCCGCTCTGGTCCTCGAACCGGCTGGAGAAGTAGTCCGGCAGGGTCAACGCATCACCGTTGTGCTCGGTCTGCACGCGCAGGCGGCCTGCCACGAACAGCCAGTTCAGGTAGGCACCGACCGTCAGGCCGATGGCAATCCAGGCTTCGGAAAGGCCCGAGAAATAGATAGCGCCCGGCAGGCCCATCAGCAGCCAGCCGCTCATGTCGGAAGCGCCAGCCGAGAGCGCAGTGACCACGCTGCCCAGGCTGCGACCGCCAAGGATGTAGTCGGAAAGGTTGTTGGTGGAGCGATAGGCGGCGAAGCCGATCAGCACCATTACCGCAATGTAGATCACGAAGGTGATCGTTAGTGGATTGCCCATGCGTGTGCCCTGGCGTTTGTTTTTATGTCATGCACAACCAACCGTTTGGATGGTTGCACCCAGGCGGCGAATCCTATGCAACAACGCAAAGACGGTGCAACCCTTTTTCAGTTACAAGTTGCACCTTCTGCAACATTTTCAGATAAAGCCGCTTTTTTGCTCCTTTTGGGAGCATCAACCGCAATTTTCAGAAGAAAAAGCAACCAAAACGGCCCTTTCGGCCATATGGAAAAGAGTGTCGGACGAGTTGCACCCAATAAACGGAAAATTCCGGTTGCACCTGGTTGCACCTGAAATATCCTACAGCTACTCTTGGCAACAGCTTAGGCCACAACCGTGGCAATAATGAGGATAAGAAATGGCGACGACCACCCTTGGGGTCAAACTCGATGACCCGACCCGTGAGCGACTCAAGGCAGCTGCGCAGTCTATCGACCGCACGCCGCACTGGTTGATCAAGCAAGCGATCTTCAATTACCTGGAGAAGCTCGAGGGTGGTGCCACCCTGACCGAAATCAACGGTCATGCCAGCAGCCTGGCAGATGACGCCGGCGAAGTGCAGGCCGATCATGCTCACCAGTGCTTCCTGGAGTTTGCCGAGAGCATCCTGCCGCAGTCGGTACTGCGCTCGGCAATTACCGCCGCTTACCGCCGCCCCGAACAGGAAGTGGTGCCGATGCTGCTGGAGCAGGCGCGCCTGAGCGCTCCGCTGGCCGAAGCGACCAACAAGATGGCCGCTGGTATCGCTGAAAAGCTGCGCAACCAGAAGAGCGCTGGCGGCCGTGCCGGTATCGTCCAGGGCCTGCTGCAGGAATTCTCCCTCTCCTCCCAGGAAGGCGTGGCACTGATGTGTCTGGCCGAAGCGCTGCTGCGCATCCCCGACAAAGGTACCCGCGACGCCCTGATCCGCGACAAGATCAGCAACGGCAACTGGCAGCCACACCTGGGCAACAGCCCATCGCTGTTTGTCAACGCGGCTACCTGGGGCCTGCTGCTGACCGGCAAGCTTGTTTCCACCCATAACGAAGCAGGCCTCACCTCCTCGCTCACCCGCATCATCGGCAAGAGCGGCGAGCCGATGATCCGCAAGGGCGTCGACATGGCCATGCGTTTGATGGGCGAGCAGTTCGTCACTGGCGAAACCATCGCCGAAGCTCTGGCCAACGCCAGCCGCTTCGAGTCCAAGGGCTTCCGTTACTCCTACGACATGCTTGGCGAAGCTGCACTCACCGAGCACGATGCGCAGAAGTACCTGGCGTCCTACGAACAGGCGATCCATTCGATCGGCAAGGCTTCCCATGGCCGTGGCATCTATGAAGGCCCGGGCATCTCGATCAAGCTGTCCGCGCTGCACCCGCGCTACAGCCGCGCCCAGTACGAGCGCGTGATGGAAGAGCTGTACCCGCGCCTGCTGTCGCTGACCCTGCTGGCCAAGCAATACGACATCGGTCTGAACATCGACGCCGAAGAAGCCGACCGCCTTGAGCTTTCCCTCGACCTGCTCGAGCGCCTGTGCTTCGAGCCGTCCCTGGCGGGCTGGAACGGTATCGGCTTCGTCATCCAGGCCTATCAGAAACGCTGCCCGTACGTGATCGACTACGTCATCGACCTGGCCAAGCGCAGCCGCCATCGCCTGATGATCCGCCTGGTGAAAGGCGCCTACTGGGACAGCGAGATCAAGCGCGCCCAGGTCGAAGGCCTGGAAGGCTACCCGGTCTACACCCGTAAGGTTTACACCGACGTGTCCTACGTGGCCTGCGCCCGCAAGCTGCTGGCCGTGCCGGAAGCCATCTACCCGCAGTTCGCTACCCACAACGCCCACACCCTGTCGGCCATCTACCACATCGCCGGCCAGAACTATTACCCCGGCCAGTACGAGTTCCAGTGCCTGCACGGCATGGGCGAGCCGCTGTACGAGCAGGTGGTCGGCAAGATCTCCGAAGGCAAGCTGAACCGTCCTTGCCGCGTTTATGCGCCGGTCGGCACCCACGAAACGCTGCTGGCCTACCTGGTGCGTCGCCTGCTGGAAAACGGCGCCAACACCTCGTTCGTCAACCGCATCGCCGACCACTCGATTTCCATTCAGGAACTGGTTGCCGACCCGGTCGCCAGCATCGAGCGCATGGGCACCCAGGAAGGCAGCCTCGGCCTGCCACACCCGCGCATCCCGATGCCGCGTGAGCTGTATGGCAGCGAGCGGGCCAACTCGGCCGGTATCGACATGGCCAACGAACACCGCCTGGCGTCGCTGTCCTGCGCCATGCTGGCCACCGCGCACAACGACTGGAAAGCTGCCCCGCTGCTGGCCTGCAGCGCCAGCGAGTCCGCTGCTGCACCTGTGCTGAACCCGGCGGACCACCGCGACGTGGTCGGCCATGTCCAGGAAGCCACCGTAGGCGACGTCGACAACGCCATCCAGTGCGCGATCAACGCCGCGCCGATCTGGCAGGCCACGCCGCCGGCTGAACGCGCCGCCATCCTGGAACGCACCGCCGACCTGATGGAAGCCGAGATCCAGCCGCTGATGGGCCTGCTGGTGCGTGAAGCCGGCAAGACCTTCGCCAACGCCATCGCCGAAGTGCGCGAGGCGGTGGACTTCCTGCGCTACTACGCAGTGCAGGCCCGCAACGACTTCAGCAACGACGCCCACCGCCCGCTGGGCCCGGTGGTGTGCATCAGCCCGTGGAACTTCCCGCTGGCCATCTTCACCGGCCAGGTGGCTGCGGCACTGGCCGCGGGCAACCCGGTACTGGCCAAGCCGGCCGAGCAAACCCCGCTGATCGCCGCACAGGCCGTGCGCCTGCTGCTGGAAGCCGGCATTCCTGAAGGCGTGCTGCAACTGCTGCCAGGCCGCGGCGAAACCGTCGGTGCCGGCCTGGTCGGTGACGAGCGCGTCAAGGGCGTTATGTTCACCGGCTCCACCGAAGTTGCCCGTCTGCTGCAGCGTAACGTTGCCGGCCGCCTGGACAACCAGGGCCGCCCGATCCCGCTGATCGCCGAAACCGGCGGCCAGAACGCAATGATCGTCGACTCCTCGGCACTGACCGAGCAGGTGGTGATCGACGTGGTGTCTTCGGCCTTCGACAGCGCCGGCCAGCGTTGCTCGGCCCTGCGCGTGCTGTGCCTGCAGGAAGACTCCGCCGACCGCGTGATCGAAATGCTCAAAGGTGCCATGGCCGAGAGCCGCCTGGGCAACCCGGACCGCCTGGCCGTGGACATCGGTCCGGTGATCGACGCCGAAGCCAAGGCCGGCATCGAGAAGCACATCCAGGGTATGCGCGAAAAAGGCCGTTCGGTTTATCAGGTCGCCATTGCCGATGCTGCCGAGGTCAAACGCGGCACCTTCGTCATGCCGACGTTGATCGAACTGGACAGCTTCGACGAACTGAAACGCGAAATCTTCGGCCCGGTGCTGCACGTGGTGCGCTACAACCGTCGCAACCTGGACCAGCTGATCGAGCAGATCAACAATTCCGGCTATGGCCTGACCCTGGGCGTGCACACCCGTATCGACGAGACCATTGCCAAGGTGGTGGAAACCGCCAACGCCGGCAACATGTACGTCAACCGCAACATCGTAGGTGCAGTGGTGGGCGTGCAGCCGTTCGGTGGTGAAGGCTTGTCCGGCACCGGCCCGAAAGCCGGCGGCCCGCTGTACCTCTACCGCCTGTTGTCGACCCGCCCGGTCGACGCAATAGCTCGCCACTTCGCACTGCAGGATGGCGAAGGCAAGCCAGACCGCGCCCTGCACGAGCAACTGATCAAGCCTCTGCACGGCCTGAAGGCCTGGGCCGAAGGCAACCAGCTGGCCGACCTGGCCACACTGTGCAGCCAGTTCGCCGGGCAATCGCAAAGCGGCATCGCCCGCCTGTTGCCAGGCCCGACCGGCGAGCGCAACAGCTACACCATTCTGCCCCGCGAGCATGTGCTGTGCCTGGCAGACAACGAAGCCGACCTGCTGGCGCAGTTCGCTGCAGTGCTGGCGGTTGGCAGCTCGGCGGTATGGGCTGACGGCGAACCGGGCAAAGCCCTGCGCGCCCGCCTGCCGAAGGAGCTGCAGGCCAAGGTCAAGCTGGTAGCGGACTGGAGCAAGGATGAGGTAGCGTTCGACGCCGTGATCCACCATGGCGACTCGGACCAGCTGCGCAGCGTGTGCCAGCAGGTAGCCAAGCGTGCCGGGGCGATCGTCGGTGTGCACGGGCTGTCCAGCGGCGACCATCAGATTGCGCTTGAGCGACTGGTGATCGAGCGGGCGGTGAGTGTGAACACTGCGGCTGCTGGGGGTAATGCCAGCTTGATGACCATTGGCTGAGGCTGGGGGTTGTTGAAAGGAAAGGGAGAGCTTCGGCTCTCCCTTTTTTATGGAGTGCATGACTTGAAATTGGGGGTGGGCAGACAGGTGCCCGCCCCTTCACGCAACCGGGAGGCATGCCCTCACTGCTTCCTGCCCAACTCGGCATCATCCATCAGTGCCTTGGCCATTGCACGGGATACCGGGCTCAATGCGAAACAGTGGATGTGTGCAGTTTTCGCCTTGGCAGAAAGTCGTCTTGCCGACGGTGAACTGGGTATCTTCTGTTGTCATTGTTCAATCCCCTGATAATTTTCGACAGCCTGGGCGGCCCCTTTCGCGGGTGAACCCGCTCCCACAGGTTCATTACAAGCCCCAAGGTTTGCACAGTACCTGTGGGAGCGGATTTACCCGCGAAGAGGCCAGCCCAGGCAACACGTTACACAGCCTCAATGCACAGGCTTGGGCTCAGCGGCCATCTGCACCTGAATCAACGTCGACTCACGCAAAGCCCGCAGCGCCTCCAGTTCATGTATCGAGGTCATCATCAGGATCGAAGCCGGCGACCTGGGCTGCAGCTGCATGGCGTGGTGCACAACGGTTGCGGCACACGGCGCGTGATCCGTGGCCTGGAACAGGGTGCACAACCGCCACTCTCTTGTTTGACAGCAGGTGTGTGGTGGCCCTTATGACGGAAAACCTAACCGAACCAGGTCAGAATGCGGGGGACTGGAAGGTGTCCGCCTCACCCTTTCCAGCACCTGTGAGCGGCCTTGTCACGCGAAGCGCCACGCGGGCGGCGCCCGATCTCACAAGCGCAAAAAGGATCAAAGCGGGCAGCTGTATGCCCCACCCGTTCTCACCCCATATCACCCAAACCTATTAACCTCCCCCCACCTCAGCCGATTCCCTACACTCGCAGCATCCCGCCTCAGGACCGCCCCCATGCCCGAGACCCTGCTCTGCCACCGCAACCTGGCCTTCGAGCTCTACGAAGTCCTCGACGCCCAAGCCCTGACCCAACGCCCGCGCTTCGCCGAGCACAGCCGCGAAACCTTCGACGCGGCCCTGACCACCGCACGCACCATCGCCGAAAAGTTCTTCGCTCCGCACAACCGAAAGGCCGACGAAAACGAGCCGCGCTATGTAGACGGCCGCGCCGAGCTGATCGCGGAGGTGAAGCCGGCAGTCGACGCCTTCCTCGAAGCCGGCTTCCTCAACGCCAACCGCGACTTCGAGGTCGGTGGCATGCAGCTGCCCAGCCTGGTTTCGCAGGCCTGCTTCGCCCACTTCCAGGCCGCCAACGCTGGCACCACGGCCTACCCGTTCCTGACCATGGGCGCGGCGAACCTGATCGAGAGTTTCGGCACGGATGAACAGAAACGGCTGTTCCTGCAGCCGATGATCGAAGGCCGCTACTTCGGCACCATGGCGCTGACCGAGCCCCACGCAGGATCCTCGCTTGCCGATATCCGCACCCGTGCGGAACCGGCGGGCGACGGCAGCTACCGGCTCAGGGGCAACAAGATCTTCATCTCCGGCGGTGACCACGAACTGTCGGAAAATATCGTGCACATGGTCCTGGCCAAACTGCCGGACGCACCGCCAGGGGTGAAGGGCATCTCGCTGTTCATTGTCCCCAAGTACACGGTGAATCCGGACGGCAGCCTTGGCCCGCGCAACGATGTGCTGCTGGCCGGGCTGTTCCACAAGATGGGCTGGCGCGGCACCACCTCCACCGCCCTGAACTTCGGTGAGAATGGCCAGTGCGTCGGTTACCTGGTTGGCAAGCCACACCATGGCCTGGCCTGCATGTTCCAGATGATGAACGAGGCGCGCATCGGCGTTGGCATGGGCGCAGTAATGCTGGGTTACGCCGGCTACCTGTATTCGCTGGACTATGCCCGTCAGCGGCCACAAGGCCGGCTGCCGGACAGCAAAGACCCGCTCAGCCCCGCGGTACCGATCATCGCGCACACCGATGTGAAACGTATGCTGCTGGCACAGAAGGCATACGTGGAAGGTGCCTTCGACCTGGGCCTCTACGCAGCGCGCCTGTTCGACGATACCCAGACCGCCAACGACGAGGCGTCCCGCCACCAAGCGCAGGCGCTGCTCGACCTGCTGACCCCGATCGTCAAATCCTGGCCCTCGGCGTTCTGCCTCAAGGCCAACGAACTGGCTATCCAGATTCTCGGCGGCCACGGCTATACCCGTGAATACCCGGTTGAGCA
The DNA here is from genome assembly GCF_013179515.1 of Pseudomonas sp. CM27. Classification (GTDB taxonomy): domain Bacteria; phylum Pseudomonadota; class Gammaproteobacteria; order Pseudomonadales; family Pseudomonadaceae; genus Aquipseudomonas. Next base: position 2,068 of record NZ_JABMCN010000067.1, on the reverse strand, counting down.
GTACTACCGCGACAACCGCCTGAACCCGATTCACGAGGGCACCGAGGGCATCCAGTCGCTCGACTTGCTTGGGCGCAAACTGGCACAAAACAAGGGTGCCGGGCTCAAGCAACTTTTTCGGCTGATGGCAGCAACTGGCGAGCGCGCCAGCCACCATCCAAACCTTGCCTCCCTGCGCCAGCCGCTGGAGCAGTTGGTCAACCGCCTGCAAAGCGTAACCCTGGTACTGCTCGGCGACCTGGCCAAAGGTAAAGTCGCTGCCACCTTGGCCAATTCAGCCTTGTACCTCAAAGCCTTCGGTCACTGCGTGATCGGCTGGCGCTGGCTGGAGCAGGCGATTCACGCAGAGCTCGGCATGCGCAAAGGCAACCCCGCCGACCACGACTTCTACCTCGGCAAGCTGCAGGCCGCGCGTTATTTTCTGACCTGGGAATTACCAGGCTGCCATAATGAGCTGGCATTGCTCGAGGCGCGCGATGATACCTGCCTCGCCATGCAAGACGCGTGGTTCTAGGGGGGAGCCACCGTGTACACGGAGGCTTCCGCATGTTCGATTCCAGCGCCCTGCTGCGCCAGCGCTTTGCCGCGCTGCGCAGTACGGCCGAGTTGTTTTCCCTGCGCCATGTGACCCAGTCGCACCAGGCGCTTTCGGTTCGCCGCAATGTTGCCGAACCGCCGTTCTTCAGCCAGGACGAAGGCGCCATGCTCATCGCACGGGTGAATGGGGTGGAAGCTTATGCGGCCACCGCCGACCTGTCCCAGGCAGGCCTGCAGCGAGCACTGGAACGTGCCGAGGCACTGGCCCGGCAGATTGCCCGGCATAGCCTGCTCGATCTGCGCGATCAGCCAGTGACCGATGCACGCCACGACCACATTTCGCCCAACTTCGACCAACCTGTACCCACCCTGGGCGAGTGCCTTGGCCTGCTCGCCGCCGAATCGGCCAGCGTGCCCAAGGACAGCCGCCTGGTAGACTGGCAGGCCAGCCTGGGCCTGAGCCTGGTCGAGCAGACCTATCTCAATTCGGCCGGCGCCGAACTGCGCCACGCCCAACGCTTCCTGTTCCCCGGCCTGGGCGTCACCGCCAGCGATGGCCAGGACAGCCAGAGCCGTAGCCTGGGCCGCGACAACTTCGGCCAGCAGGGTGGCTTCGAGATCATCGAGCGCTGCGGCCTGGTGGGCGCAGCCAGCCGGGTGGCTGACGAAGCGCTGCAGCTGCTGCTGGCCCCGAACACACCCAGCGGCCCGCGCGACCTGTTGCTGATGCCGGACCAGATGATGCTGCAAATCCACGAGTCCATTGGCCACCCGCTGGAGATGGACCGTATTCTCGGCGACGAGCGCAACTACGCCGGTACCAGCTTCGTCAAAGCCAGTGACTTCGGCCACCTGCAATACGGCTCCCCGCTGCTGAACGTGACCTTCGACCCGACCATCGGCGAAGAACTGGCCAGCTACAGTTTCGATGACGACGGCACCCCGGCCAGCAAGCAGTTCCTGATTCGCCACGGCCTGTTGCTGCGCCCGCTGGGCGGCGCGCTGTCGCAGTTCCGTTCTAGCCTGGACGGCGTGGCCAACAGCCGCGCCTGTGGCTGGAACCGTGCGCCGATCGATCGCATGGCCAACCTCAACATCGAACCCGGCGACCAGACCCTGCGGCAACTGATCCAGGGCATCGAACACGGCATACTGATGCGTACCAACCGCTCCTGGTCCATCGACGATGCGCGCAACAAGTTCCAGTTCGGCTGTGAATGGGGCCAGTTGATTGAAAACGGCGAGCTCAAGGGCATCGTCAAGAACCCCAACTATCGCGGCATCTCCGCGCAGTTCTGGCGCAACCTGTCGGCAGTCGGCGACCGCAGCACCTTCCAGGTACTGGGCACGCCCAACTGCGGCAAGGGTGAACCCAACCAGGTGGTGCGGGTCGGCCACGCGTCGCCAGCCTGCGTGTTCCGCCAGATCGACGTATTCGGAGGGGACGCCTGATGAAACAAGCATTCGAAGCCCTGGCCCTCGATGTGCGCACCGAGCTGCAAGCGGGCGAACAATTCACCCTCGGCTACAG
>NZ_JABMCN010000066.1:17103-24227 GCF_013179515.1 Pseudomonas sp. CM27 | reverse complement strand
TGCCTTGTAACGTTTGCAACGGCAACCGCAGGCCCGGCATGCCTTGCAACAGGTGCAATGATTCGGGAACGATCCCCTGCCACATCTGCCACAGCTCAGGGAACATCACCTGCAGGTCGTGCCGAGCGGGCAAGGTCACCTGCGCCACGTGCAAAGGCGCTTGCCAACTGATCTGCGAATACCATCTGGACGTCTTCGCAGACACCTCCGTGAACTTCCAATGGGGTGCGATGAGTGCAGACTGGTTGCTGCCAGCCCTGCGGGAAGTGATGAACACCCCGCACCGCCACCAGGTATTTGCCGTGGATCGCTACCAGACCACCGCCGACCAGCCAAACGTGTTTACCGCCAGCGGTCACGCGGTCGCGGCACAGGCGCAAGTGACCTATCAACAGGCAAGCGGCACCTGCCGGTTCATCGGCCCCAACCTGCACACCGTGTTCCTTGATGGCGTGCTCAGCGGCGGCTTCAAGAAAGCCGTCGACGGTGTGCAGCAATACACCAACATCTGGCAGGTCAACCAGGCATCGAACAGCAAGATCGCGCGCTTGCTGATAAAGGAAATGGAGCGCGAGACCGACGTCGAGAAAACCTCACCCGTACGTAACGGCATCATCAGCGCGGCCGACGCGACTGCTTTCATGGATGCCCGTAATCGCTCGCTTTACCACATCATCTCCACCAGCCTGAAGTTCCGCTTGAGCGCCGTGCTGGGGCTGGCGTTCTCGTTAAGCGCAGTGATGACCGTGCTGTATGGGGCAATGAGCTTGCTGCACCGCAACACACCCAGTGCCATGGCCGGGAACGAGGGTTACATCGGGCTGTTTGCGCTGGCGCACAACCCCGACTCGGTAGTGGCGGCGTTCATGTTGCCGCTGCAATCGCTGATTAACAGCGTGGCACAACGCGGGGATTACTGGCCGCTGGCCTGCTGGGGGCTGGTTGCCCTGGTCTTCAACCGAATGGTCCTGCCCCTGCTGGCACCCAAGGTCTGGCGCTGGACCGAGGGCCATCTGCTACGCGCCATTGTGCTGGCCGTGCCCGGCATCCTGCTGCTGAATCTGTTCATGGCCCTGCATCCGTCAGGCTATGTAGTGCTCAGGTTTACCGAACTGATGCCTGACATTCGCCTGACCGGTGCCCTGGGCAGGACGACGCAATGGTTGATCACCTATGTGCCACAGATCTTTGCCTTGTCGCTGGTTGTTGCGCTGCTCAGGTACAAGGCCGCGGGGATGCATTGGGGGCGGCGCCAACTCAGGATGCTGCTGCAGAAACGCGATGTGGCCGGGTATCTGTCGCTGATCAAGTGACACCGGGCGGTGTAATGACCGATGCCGTATCCGTCTGGGCAGACAGGGTCAGGAACGCAAGGTGCGTTTCATACCGTTCCAGCACGTCGTCGATGATCTGCTGCCTGGTCAAACCCATCAGGTCATAGCCACCCGAGCCGGTCTGGGTGTAAACCTCCAGGCGGTAGTACACGTCGGTCTCCCGCGACATGCGGCCGCCGAACATCGGCACCGGTGCCTCTACCATGGCAACGTGGTAGAGGAAGTCGCGGAACGTGTCCATCGGCAGCCGCAGTATCGGCTCTTCGATGCCGTAGGCATTGCTGATGTTTTCACGCTCGACCTGGTAGTCCTGGTTACCGAATTCGGCGGCGACTTCATCCAGTGCAGGCCGGACAGTGCGCTGCAGAAACTGGCTGACCTGGCGCTGCGACGGAAACGCACGCATCTGCTCCAGCCGCTGCTTCCATGAACGCTCTGGCACGTGGCCACCGATCGGGGCCATCGATGGCCGTCGCAGCACCTGCCCTTCGCGCTCGGCACGCTCCATGCGCAACACCTTGTAGAACGAGGCCATGACCAGGTAGGCAATGACCGTGACCGGCAAGGCGAAGATCAGGGTGGCGTATTCCATGGTGGTCACCCCTCCCGCAATCAGCATCGCCACGGTGAGTACCGCAGTCATGATCGCCCAGAAGATGCGCAGCCAGCTCGGCCCGTCATGCGAAGGGTCCGGGATCGACGTAGAAAAGTTCGACATCACCATCGCGCCCGAGTTGGCGCTGGTCAGGTAGAACAGCAGCCCGGACAGCGTCGCCAGGCCGATCAGGAACATCGCGCCAGGGAACATGCCGAGCAGCGCGTACCAGCCTCGCTCCGGGCTTTGCATTGCCAGTTCGGCGAATTCGGTGTTGCCCTGCATCACTTGAAACAACGCGGAATTACCGAACAGCGAGACGATGATGAAGTCACACAGCACCGGCGCTGTGATGGCAGCGATAACGAATTCGCGCAGGGTGCGGCCACGGGAGATACGGGCCAGGAATACCCCCACGAACGGCCCCCAAGCCAGCCAGAACGCCCAGAAGAACAATGTCCATGAGCCCATCCAGTCGGTGGTGCCAGGCTGGTAAGCAAAGGTTTGCAAGGTGCGTGCGGGGAATGTGACGATGAAGCGGCCGATGTTTTCCACCAGCGCATTCAATAGAAACGCCGTCTGCCCGCTGAACAGGATGTAGAGCATCATCGCCACCGCGCTCCACAGATTCAGCTCGGCGATCCAGCGGATACCCCGGTCGACACCGGAGGTGGTCGCGGCGATGGTCAGCAGCACCGCACCGCCGACCAGCGCGATCTGCAGCCCAAGCCCCTCTGGCAGGCCGAAGATGAGCGAGAAGCCGACGTTCAGCAACACCACGCCGATGCCCATCGAGGTGGCGACACCGAACACCGTGCCGATCAATGCAATGATGCTGATACCATCCCCAAGCGGGCCCCGCACGCGCTTGCCCAGCAAGGGATACAGCGCCGCTCGAATCGACAGCGGCATGCCCCAGCGGTAAGCAAAATAGCCCATGGCCATGCCCAGCAATGCATACATCGCCCAGCCAGCGATGCCGTAGTGGAACATTGTCCAGACCACGGCATCCTGCATGGCCGCCGGCGTGCCGCCTTGGCCAGCGGGCGGTGTGAGGTACTGCACGACCGGCCCGGTGACCGAGTAGAAGAGCATGTCGATACCCACGCCTGCCGCGAACAACATGGCGACCCAGGTCACCAGCTTGTATTGCGGCCGCGAGTGATCAGGCCCGATGCGCACGTCACCTTCCTTGGAAAACGCCACCCACAGCACAAAGGCGATCACCAGCGTCATGGTCAGCACGTAATACCAGCCGAGGTTGATCGCGATCCAGTCCACAATCAGCTTCATGGTCGTGCGCGCTTCAGCGGGGCTGAGTATCGTGCAAATCGAGAACGCCAGAATCACCACTGACGAAATGATCACTACCGACCAGTTGATATGCGACTGGTAGTCTTCGATGAGCTCTTGCGGGCCTTTGCTGAGGTCACTTCGCGACACGGGCGCATCGTCTTCATGACGCTCATGGCGGCGGTCCAGACCACCGAAGCGCTTGCGCTCCAGGGCGGCGCGTAGCGGTTCATTTTCAGCGTTCGGCATCGGGCCATTGGGCTGTATTGTGTTCGGCTGATCCTCGTCAGACGGTTTGACAGGCATGGTCTACTCCTACTTCGATGTGGCTTGAAGCACACGGGGAACGGGTGAGCGCTCGCTGATTGGAAACGCTGCGGGATCAGATGTCGGCAGCCGTACGCATGGACGGGCAAACACCTGGGATATGTCACGGGCGGGAAGGCAAAGCGGGTGCAAATATCACCTCGCCAAGCCACCTACCATAACATTTTCTGCAGGGATGGCTTTGATGGGGGGCGTTAACTCACTGATTTCACGCTGAACCTGGCCTGATGGCCAGACCTTGCGGGCAGCACCGTTGCGATGCTGCAGTCACAACTTCAGTGGGTACGATGCGCCTTCAGCGTATGCGAAGGCAACTCCCCGAAACGCTCCTTGTACTCCTTGGAAAAACGGCCGAATTGCTGAAAACCGTAATCCATGGCAATACTGGAAACCTTCTCCGAAGCGCGTGCCTGGGTCAGGCGCACACGTACTTGTTCGAAGCGTACCTGGCGGTAATAGGCCATCGGCGTCATGCCGTAATGGGTATGAAAATCACGGTACAGGCGCTCACGTGAAACACCCGCAGCGTGCTCGAGGTCTTCGAGCGTCAGTGGCGCTTCAAGCGACGCGTTGAACAGCGCTTCAAGTTGGGCCAGGTACTGCGGGCGCCCGCTTTGTCGCGCTTGCAATTCATCAGAATAGTTATGCCGTTGAGAGAACAGCAGGCTCGTGACCAAGCTGCCTTCAAAGTTGCTCCAGACTTCTGGCAGGTCGCACAAAGAGTTCTCGGTCTGCAGCATCGACTGAACACTTTCCACCAACTTCCACCAGTCTTGCATCGCCCCTTGCACCGGCACCATGGGTTCAAAAAGTATAGGCTGCACGATTTGCCGACCGAGTAACTTGGACAGTTTTGCCTCCAGCGCGCTGCGCGAGAGTTTGACCATTTTTTTCAGGCATTTTTCACCGATGGTCATGCGCAACGACTGGTTAGGCGAGAGGATTACGCCCACCGAAGGGTTGGAAACAAAGGCCTTGCCCTGATGCTCGATGCTTTGCTCGCCGTACACGGGCAAGTTGATGCTGTAGCTCTCCTGCAAATCCTGGATCTTGACGCTGACCAGGGTCGAGTATTCGATCAAGCCGATAGCGGCATTACCAATGATCGTGCCGTGATGACGAAAATCCAGCTCGCCAGGCCTGGGGACTTCAAGATCATGTGGCCCATTGATGCTCAACATCCACTGTATGGCTTGCGCGGGCGTATTGAGAACGGTTGAGAATTGCTGACGACTGGCATTGTTTTTATTGTGGGTGTTACGCATGGCATTTCCTCATAGGGCCCGAACCGCGAGCGTCTCATGTATGCGCTTTTGCGGTAGCACGCGGGACCAAGCTATTTCGCTCGGGTGCCAACGTCAAGCACCGTCAGTCCTGCCAGCGGCCTGATGGAAAACGCAAAACTGCATAGCAATCACGTGGTAGCCGAATAGTGCCGGGACGGGCTGGGGGGTTTAATCGAGCCATTCCCGCAGCAAGCAAAGGTCAGACTCCATGAGCACCAAATCAATTGCCCAGTGGCAGGACTTTATCCAGGGCTGCCTGGACTTTCGTCCCGTGGAAGGCGTGTACCGCATCGCCCGTGACATGTTCACCGAGCCGGCGCTGTTCGACCTCGAGATGGAGCTGATTTTCGAGAAAAACTGGATCTATGCGTGCCATGAAAGCGAGATTAGCCAAAAGCACGACTTCATGACCATGCGCGCCGGCCGCCAGCCCCTGATCATCACCCGCGACGGCGAAGGCCAGCTCAACGCGCTGATCAACGCCTGTCAGCATCGTGGTACGACCCTGACCCGCGTCGGCAAGGGCAACCAATCGACCTTTACCTGCCCCTTCCATGCCTGGTGCTACAAAAGCGACGGTCGTCTGGTCAAGGTCAAGGCGCCGGGCGAATACCCGGAAGATTTCGACAAGGCAACGCGCGGCCTGAAAAAAGCCCGCATCGAAAGCTACAAGGGCTTTGTCTTCGTCAGCCTCGACATCCACGGCAAGGATTCGCTGGAAGACTTTCTGGGCGACGCCCGGGTGTTCTTCGACATGATGGTCGCGCAGTCCGCCACTGGCGAACTTGAAGTGCTGCCGGGCAAGTCGTCCTACACCTACGACGGCAACTGGAAGCTGCAGAACGAAAATGGCCTGGACGGCTACCACGTCAGCACCGTGCACTACAACTACGTGGCCACCGTGCAGCACCGCCAACAGGTCAATGCCGAGAAAGGCCTGACCGCCAGCGGCACCCTGGACTACAGCAAGCTGGGGGCGGGTGACAAGGAAACCGATGACGGCTGGTTTGCCTTCCACAACGGCCATAGCGTGCTGTTCAGTGATATGCCCAACCCCACCGTACGCCCCGGTTACGCCGCGATCATGCCGCGCCTGGTTGCAGAGCATGGCCAGGACAAGGCCGAATGGATGATGCACCGCCTGCGCAACCTGAATATCTACCCAAGCATGTTCTTCCTCGACCAGATCAGTTCGCAGCTGCGCATCATCCGTCCGCTGGCCTGGAACAAGACCGAGATCAACAGTTTCTGCCTCGGCGTCAAAGGCGAGTCGGACGCCGACCGCGAGAACCGTATCCGTCAGTTCGAGGACTTTTTCAATGTCTCGGGCCTGGGTACACCGGACGACCTGGTGGAGTTTCGTGAAGCGCAGCGCGGTTTCCAGGCGCGCCTGGAGCGCTGGAGCGACATTTCCCGCGGCTGCGACAAGTGGGTCGATGGCCCTACCCGCAACAGCGAAACCATCGGCATCGCCCCGGCCCTGACCGGCACCGAGTTCACCCACGAAGGCCTTTACGTCAACCAGCATGGCAACTGGCAGCGCTTCCTGCTCGAGGGCCTGGCCCGCAAGGCCGAAGAACAGCAATCCCTCAAGCTCAAGGAGGTATGACCATGAATGGCGAACTGCAGTACCGCGTCGAACAGTTTTTCTACCGTAACGCCGAGGCCTGCGATGCCCAGGACTGGGACGCCTACCTGGCGATGTTCAGTGAGGACAGCGAGTTTCACCTGCCGCAGTGGGACTCGGAACACGTCTATACCCTTGACCCAAAGCAAGGCATGTCGCTGATCTACTACGCCAACCGCGGGGGGCTGGAAGATCGGGTGTTTCGGATTCGCACCGGCAAAGCGGCTTCGACCATTCCCATGCCGCGCACCCTTCACCTGATCAGCAACGTCCGCATTGCGCCGCTGCACGGTGGTGAGCTGGAAGTGAAGGTGAACTGGCACACGTTGTACTACCGGCTGCAGAACGCCGAGCAATTCTTCGGCCGCGCCACCTACCGCCTGCGGCCCGACGGCGAGAGCTGGAAAATTGCCCGCAAGCATGTGGTGCTGCTCAACGACACGATCAATTCGGTGCTCGATTTCTACCATCTCTGACACGGCGGAGGAGCCATCATGACGTACAAGGTTGCCTTCAACTTTGCCGATGGAAAAACACTGTTCTGCACCGTTCAGGGCAACGAAGTGCTGCTTGATGCAGCGCTGCGTGCAGGCATCAAGATTCCGCTGGATTGCCGCGAAGGTGTGTGTGCCACCTGCCAGGGGCGCTGTGAGTCTGGGCAG
>NZ_JABMCN010000066.1:0-17004 GCF_013179515.1 Pseudomonas sp. CM27 | reverse complement strand
GCTTGATGCAGCGCTGCGTGCAGGCATCAAGATTCCGCTGGATTGCCGCGAAGGTGTGTGTGCCACCTGCCAGGGGCGCTGTGAGTCTGGGCAGTACACCCAGGACTACGTGGACGACGAGGCGCTGTCGGCCAATGACCTTGCCCAACGCAAAGTGCTGGCCTGCCAGACCCGCGTGCAGTCGGATGCAGCGTTCTATTTCGATTTCGACTCAACACGTTGCCATGGCGCGGATACCCGTGAACACCGCGGCATTGTCAGCGCCGTGGTGCAGGTTTCGCCGACCACGGCGATTGTGCACGTCGATGCCAGCGCCGCAACGCAGCGCCTGGATTATCTGCCCGGCCAGTACGCCCGTATTCAGGTGCCAGGCACCGATCACAAGCGTTCGTACTCCTTCGCCAATCAGCCCAACAGCGCCAACCAGTTGCAGTTCCTGATTCGTCTGCTGCCTGACGGGGCAATGAGCAACTATATCCGTGAGCGTTGCCAGGTTGGCGACCCGTTGGTATTCGAGGCGCCCTTGGGGGCCTTCTACCTGCGCCACATCACCCGGCCACTGGTGATGGTTGCCGGCGGCACGGGCCTGTCGGCGTTCCTGGGCATGCTCGACGAGATTGCCGACCGGGGTGGGTGCGGCCAACCCGTGCACCTTTACTACGGCGTGCGCCAGGCAGCGGACCTCTGCGAGCTGGAGCGGATCGCAGGCTACGCCAAGCGCATTCCAGGCTTCAGCTTCACCCCGGTAATCAGCGACGCCGATGCTGGTTGGGGCGGCAAGTGCGGCTATGTCACGGAGCATTTCCAATTGCCAGACATGCACACCACGCCGTTCGACATGTACCTGTGCGGGCCACCGCCGATGGTCGAGTCGGTGAAGAACTGGCTGAACGAGCAAGGCCTGGAAAACTGCCACCTCTACTACGAAAAATTCGCCCAGAGCAACACCTGAGACCTGAAGGTGCATTGTTCGAATGCCGAACCGCCGCGTGGCGGTTCGGCTGTTTCTGTTCAGCCTGCCTTTAACGCAAGAGACTGCGCCATGCCAAAAAACACCGCTGAATACCAATACGTTACCGGGCAGTATCGCCCCAGCTTCACCGCGCTGTTCGAGCAGTACCAAGTGGCCAACGCCCAGGTGCTAAGCGAGCGCACCTGGAATCTTGAGGTGCGCTACGGCCTACACCCCAGGCAAACCCTGGACCTGTGCGTTGCCCAAGGCAGCGCCAAAGCCAACCTGATCTACCTGCACGCCGGCTACTGGCAGTCGCGGGACAAGGCACAGTTTCGCTTCATCGCCGCGGCACTGAGTGCACGCGGCTACAACGTCGCCCTGCTGAACTACCCGTTGTGCCCTGATGTAGCTGTCGATCAGATAGTCGCCAGCGTAGGCCACGGCCTGCTTTTCAGCCTCACGACACTTCCGGTCAGGGACCGGCAGCTGCCGCTGATCGTCGCGGGGCACTCGGCGGGGGGGCACCTTGCGGTCGAGTTGGCCCTGGCGCAAACCGCGCTCGCGCCCCAGCAGCGCCCCATCGCCGCGATAGTACCGATCAGCGGGGTCTACGACCTGGCGCCGCTGATCGAAACCAGCCTGAATGACAAGCTACGCCTGGACATGCGCCAGGCGCACGCTTGCTCGCCACTCGCCCGCGTCAGCGGTGATCTGGTGCCAGCAGCGTTTGTCGTCGGGGGGGAAGAAACGCCAGCGTTTCTGGAGCAGAACCGCAGCATGGCGGAGGCATGGGCACTGACAGGTAGCCCGGCGACCTGCCTGGAGATTGCAGGCCGTGATCACTTCACCGTTTTGCAGGCGTTCGAGGGGCCGGGTGGCATGCTGCTCGAGCTGATCGACAACCTTTACCAAGCGGCCTGCCCTGCTACTGAAACAGCCTGAAGCATGAACGCGGCCGCCCCTGAGGGCGGCCTGCGAGTCACTAGAACTTGAAGGTGTAGCTGGTGATAAAGCGGTTCTCCTGGTAATCCACCCCCGCGGCCTGACCGTTGCCATAGCGCGTCTTGACGTCGATGTTGCGCCACTCGAACGCAACGCCCTGCAGCGGGCCACTCTGCACCACGTAGCTGATGAAGAGGTTGCGCTCGCTCTCCACGTTCTGGTCCAGGGCGTTGTTGCCACGATCGATGCCGGTGCCGCGCAGGTAGCGAGTCATCAGCTTCAGCCCCGGCACACCGTAGCCGGCAAAGTCCAGGTCATAACGCAACTGCCAGGAGCTTTCGTTGGGTTTGACGAAGCCGACCGCAGACCAGTTCACCAGGTAGGGTTGCGGCGCATAGCCATTGAGGGTGGGAAATGTGCTTTCGCCGAGCATGCGCTGATAACCGACCGCGAAGGTGTGCGAATTCTTCCTCAGGCTGGCGAGCAAACCGTAGGAACGGTTGTCGATGTCGCCATACAGGGCCTGTCCATCTTCCCTGTTGTCGAAATAGCGCAGATCGGTCTTCAACACCAAGCCGTTACCCAGCTCGGTGTTCTGGGTAAGGCCCAGGTACTGCTGCTGATAGATATCTTCCAGTTGCCCATAGAAGTACGTGGCCGACAAACGCGGGGTGAATGCGTAACTGGCACCGCCGAAGTTGAGCCCATCGCTGGTGCGACGCGGGCCATTGGGCCCAGTGAACAGGTACATTTTTTCGCGATTGGAAGACTCGCGGCTGCTGATCTCGGTAAACCGCCCAGCCGTCAGGACCAGACCGTCCACTTCACGCGAGTCCAGCAACAGGCCGTGATAGGTGGTAATGAGCTGGCGCGTATCGTCGATGAAGGCAACCGGCAGCATCGGGCGGTGTTCGCCGACTTTCAGCTCGGTTCTGGAATAGCGCACCTTGCCGGTCAAGGCGGCGCGGCCATAGTCGTGTACCGGTTGGCCCTTGCTGTCATCGTAAGGGATGACACTATCGGGGCCCCGACCACCGCCGCCATCCAGGCGATAGGCATATTGCCCGGACACATCAAGACCGAATTGCAAAGGGCCTTCGGTGTAGCCAGAGATGGCGCGAAAATCGAACCCCTGGGTCCAGCTACCGACCCGTGACTGGGGCGCCCCGTTCTGCTTGAAGTCGCGATCCAGGTAGAAGTTGCGCAGCCCCAGACTGATCTGGCGGTCTCCCACGAAGTCTGCCTGGGCAGAAATCGGCACGCACATCCCCATCAAGCCCGCGGCAACGCCGCTGGCCAGCCAGTTTTTATGGAACATCGAAGTGAGCCCTTCTGAGGTGTGCAAAGCACAGCCGTGGAGGCAGGTCAGTTGGCCGAAAGGCAGAGCTCCGGCACTCGACCTACGTTGTTATTTTTATGACCACTTACTGAATCGGAGGGGACCGCCAGTGGGTGCAGGCGCAACATGGTGTCGTGCCTGCACGTGGCGGGAGCGAGCCCTGGGTTCGTCAGGCAAAACGCTTCTGGAGTTTCTTCGCGGTGCTGTCAGGGTCAAGGCACAGGATGCTGACAAACCCCATCACCACCAGGTAACAACCAATGTAGGCGAACGAAGCATTCATGCCTTCGGCCAGCCGTGCGGTCATTTCCAGGCTCTGTGGCGCACCCTTGCCCACTTGCAGGTACCCTGCCCGCTCCATCAGAAGGCCGACCATGACCGGCGCCACAATGCCGCCCAGCGATGCTACCGCTGTCAACGTTGCCATGACCGCGCCACGTTGTCTGGATGCAACGCAAAAGGCCACTGCCGTCGGCGCCAGGGGAAAAGTCATCGCCAGCCCCGCGGCCACAACCAGCATGGTGACCGCGCTATACCCTTGCAGGTGCGGAAGAACCAGAAAACAGACGCCGGACAGCAGCAGGACCAGGCCGAACGAGGCACCCAAGGACAGGTATACCGAAACACCTCGGCGCATCATTACCCGTGACGCATAACCCAGCACACCCAAGGTCAGCGCGCCGAACAACCACGGAAAGGTCGATACCAGCCCGACCATCTCGGGCGACAGCGACACTACCGCACCGAGGTAACGCGGCGACCAGGTGGTCAGAAAGCCCTGCGCCCAGAAGCACCCGGCACCTGCCAGCGTGGCAATGATGAACATCCGCGAGCAGAACACCCGAACAATCGGCACCTGCGCAAGTGTGTCCGACTTTTCTGTAATGCTCGCTCGCTCACTGGCAGGGGCCTGGTCCTGCGCCGGCTGCGCGCCTGGTGCGTGGTCCTGTTGCTTGCCCTTGAGGTGGCTGTAGGGGCCCTCCTTGGCGACCACCAGCCAGAGTACCGACCAGATGAAGCCGATCAACCCGAGAAAACCGAATGCCCAGCGCCACCCCCACTGCGGGTGGGCAATGATATAGGCCAGGATGGGCGCTGCAATGATCGGCCCCAGGGTAGAGCCAATGGCGACCAGGGTGCTGGGCAAACCGCGCTCCCGCGCGGGAAACCAACCGTGCACATGGTGCAGGGTAGTCGGCGTTGCGGGCCCTTCGGCGGCGCCGAGCACAATGCGGGTCACCAGCAGTATTGCAGCGCCCCCGCCAAACAGCATGGGAAACTGCAAGACCGACCAGAGCACCCCCATGGTCAGCAAGATCCATCGGGTCGGCACCTTGGCCGCGAGAAAACCGACGCACACGGCACTGATAGCAAACAGAAAGAAAAAAGCGCTGCCGATAAAACCGAACTCACTCGCCGACAACCCGAGCTCGCCCATCGCAGGCTCGGCAACCAATCCCAGAACAGCCTTGTCGGCAAAGTTGATCATCTGAAAGATCACCAGCATGCCGGTGATCAACCAGGCGCGGCGATTCATCTGCCCCTTGGCAACCGCAGCACGCAGTGTATGAGGAGGATATGCGGTTTGAGTGAGCTCTGTCATGTTCACACCTCGACGGCTTCAGACGCAGGCAAAAGAGTGTTCGAGCAAGCAGCAGTGACCGTGCCACCCACGCGGAAGCTGTCGTTATCCTCTGCCGCGAAAACCTTGCCGCTGAAGTCACGGCGGGCGGCCCGGAGCATTTTCTCGATGTCTGCCGCGCCCGGCACGTTCGGCACGATGTGGTGCAGGATCAACTGGCTGACGCCCGCCGCCTGCGCCACCTTGCCGACCTGTTCGTACGAGGTGTGCGACTCTTCCAGATGCACGGCAATACCTTGGCGGGTCGGCCCTTCGGGGAAGGTGGCGAGGATAGCATCCAGGTCGATGACTTCATGCAGCAGCACGTCGGCCCCCTTGGCCAGGCGGATGCAGTTTTCCGAATAGGTCGTGTCGCCGGAGATCACCACCGACCCATACTGGCTATCGATACGGAAACCAAAGGCTGGGTAGCACAGGCGGTGATCAACCAGAATCGCCGACACCACGACGTTCTCGTCCCGATACACTTCAAAGGGGTCCATCACCGGGTGACGGGCCAGCACAGGGTCCGCATTGGCGTGCGCCGGCACTTCGATATCGTGGCCATACACCCACTGGTTGGGGCTGGAGCGCCCTTCGTCGGCCATGCGAATGGCAACGTCAGAGGCGAATACGCGGTTGATCAATGCATCCACCACATCCGCAGTGCCGACCATCGGGTGGTCGCCGCCGCAGCAGCCCGGCACCACGGGGTGATCACCGTGAACATGCAGGGCGGGTACGCGCGGCGGTTTGGCCGGGCCGTAAACGTGAATCGGCTGGCTGAAGGACTCGCCCGGCACCTGCCAGCCGGTCAGCAAATAAGAGCCCAGGTCGTAAATATGATCAGAATGGTGATGAGTAATGAAAATCGCGCGCAGTTGATCCCACGTGCAATGGGAGCGGTAGTTACGAATACTGCCCATGCCACAGTCGAACACGTAGGAACAGCCATCAACTACCACCGCTGTCGAGATACCCGCGCGGCTGGCGGAGACAACTGGCCCACCACCAGTACCGAGCGTGTGAACAGTCATTCCGGAATGATTTGCCTGGCTCATCTGACTACCTTTTTATTCTAATTGATTAAACATGCGGGTTATTGCCACAGCAATCTAATTCAGGCCCTGGGCCTATCACTATGCGGTTCTCGTTGGGTTTATATTCATTTTTGCTTTGGGTAATCAGCCACCCCGGCAGGATGGCTGAGCCGTTGGTCTATTCGAAGTTCGGCGAAGTACCGGGCTTGGCAAACAGGATGTTGCGCAGCCCGGACAGCCTGACCACCTCTTCGGGGCTGGCCTGGTTGTGCAACTCATCGAACAGGCTGGACAGGTCGTTACCTGGGCTTACCCAGAACAGCCCGCGGGCGGGTTTGTCCGCATCGATGCGGTACCCATGGCTGGAACCACGTGGCCAGCAGACGTGATCGCCCGGCTTGGCGGTCATCCATTCGCCATCTTTGTACAGCGAGTACTCACCCTCCAGCACGAACACATGCTCATCCTGGATAGGGTGCGTATGGGGCGGTATGAAGCTGCCGGGCGGGTCATAGGTCAACCAGGCAAAACTGCTCTGATCATCCCCGCCAAGAATCGGCCAATACGAAGTACCCAGCACGTTCCAGACTTTACGGCCGATCATGGATTTAATGTCATCAACACCGAAAGGCAGTGGCACGTTTTGCGCCGAGTGCAGTTCCCCTGAAGCCATGGAGTTCACCCCTTTTGAATATGATTCGTCGGATTTTTTAGCAGGGGTTACATTAGCCAACGGCCCAGCGTGCGGGCTATGCAGATATTCGATCAACGCTGTGCTTTTTTAGTACGGCGGTTGCCAAGAAGTGCATAGCGTTAAGCAAGAACTGCCCTAGCCAGGTAAACAGAACCCTTCAGAATGCCAACGCAGGCGGTCGATCGACTGCACACCACCAGCGTTCAAATAGAAGGTTCGTTTCCATGCTGCATCCACCCGCTGAAAAATCGCTGAAATCCCGATTCCGTCAGGTCTTTGCACTGGCCGAAGGGTGCGAACCCGACCCACGCTTCACGCTCGCCAATGAACGCACCTTTCTGGCCTGGATCCGCACGGCCCTTGCCCTTCTGGCCAGTGGTATCGCACTGGATGCGCTGCCGCTGGAGCTGCTGGCCGGGCGCCCACAAGCGCTGCTGTCCTATGCCCTGACGGGCATGGCGCTAGTGGTCAGCGTCAATGCGACCCTGCGCTGGCTCAATGTCGAGCGCGCCCTGCGCCATCGGCAAGCGCTGCCGTACCCGATTTTGGCACCGCTGCTGGGTTTGTTCGGGCTGATCGTTTCCACCTTGCTGTTGCTGCCTTGAGCGCACCTCATATGCCCCCGCATGACGACCAAGGCCTGCAGCCCGAGCGCACGGCGCTTACTTGGGAGCGCACGGTGCTGTCTAGCCTGGTATTGGGATGCATCGCGTTTCGTCATCCACTGGCCCATTACGGTTCCATGACCACGCTGATGCTCATGGCCTTGGCGATAGGCAGCGTCTACTCGCTGTTGATCATCGGCGGCTATCGCAGGGCTGCGCGGCATATACGCGAAGAGAGGTCGACACCGCGACTGGGCGCAGTGCTGGCGATGGGCGTGGGCGTTACGCTGGTGAGCATTGCGGCATTGTGCGGCGTCTGATCGGCGAGGTTGCAGTGGAAATCAGAGTAATCACCCCGCCTGTGCGAAAGGATCGGGCGAACTGGCGCAACCGGCACGTGGTGGATGGCACCGGCTACGCCGGTGTTCGCGGCTGAAGCCGACCTCATGAACCAAATCGTATCTCCATGATTTGACGCGGTCACTGTGGGAGCCTGGCTTGCCGGCGATGGGCTGAGAAGCAGCCCCAATGCAGGCGACACCATTCTGGCGGATTGTGACTGAATTGAGACTTTGGGGCCGCTGCGCAGCCCAGCGCCGGCAAGCCAGGCTCCCACACCTGATGCGGCGGGCTTGCGGGCAGAGTTCCCTGCGCGACAGCGCAGCCCGGAGGGCTGGGAGACGGGCTGTAGCTGCAGTTGATCAGTTAACCGGAACAAGACGCTCGCGCTGAGCAGCAGTCAAATCGTCGATTACGCCAATTTTCAGGGGCTGCGCGCCGATGTCAGCCAACGGCTTGCCCATATCTGCAGAGGCGAATTCCGGCAGTTTGTACATGGCGCCGGTGAGAGGATCGACGATCAGCAGGCCGATGATTCCCCCGATCAGGATGTTGCCCCAGTACCAACCGCTGAGGCTCGAATCCAGTTCCACGGTCTTGTCCGGATAGCCTTCCTTCTTGAACCGCAGCGTATAGGTCTGCCCCGAGAAATAGCCTTTGCCCGACTTCAGGGTAACGGTACTTGGGGTATTGCCCGTGTGTACGACTGTGCCGTTCTTGTCGGTGATTTCAAATGACGCCCCCATTGGCGCACTGGATACCGCGACCGGGTATCGCGACTCTCCAACGATGCTCGCGCAACCCTGAGTACCCAGCATTGCTACGACTACTGCTGCCCCAATCAACTTCCGAACCATCATCAGGAGTGCTCCACTGCGCCATCATTGGCAAGGCCGGTCATCGGCCGGGCGCAACTATATCCAAAGTGATATCACTTTGATACTAGTGATGAAGCCATGCACACGACGCCTTACGCGGAACCGGGCTTGCGATGATCCGCGCTCATTTCTGCCGAGTACGCTGCGCTTTACCTATGCCCATGCAGCCTGCTGGAAGCCCCGATAAACAAAATGATTCTGCCTTTCACCATCTTCTTCACCGTCCTGATGGTCGGAACGATAGGCGATTATTTTGGGCTGCAGGGCGGCTGGCAGATCGGGCTGCTTTGCCTGGTGGCAGCCGCCGTGCAGATCGCAGTCAGCGGGTTTCAACGTTCACAGCGGCAGTGAAGTGACGAGATTTGCCCGAGCCCAGCATGGCTTGAAGCGCGTTTACCCGAATTTGCGATCAGCATGATCACATGCCGTGAATCGCCCGAATGAGAAGGCCAGAAGTCCCCCTTCATCGCCGCTCACCTCTCAGGCGCCCGCCAATGAACCGCCCTACCCTCAACCGCTGATGCGCTGCCGGGCGCGCGATGCGTGACATCAAATTGACACTACCCCACCAATTTGCAAACCTTCCGTACCACAGAATCCCCGCATTGATGCGGCCTTGGAAAGCAAGCGATGGAAAGCAAACATCAGCAATTGACGGAAGCGTACCGCCAAGCATTATCAGACCTCCCGCTGCATTGGCTGGACCGCAGCCGCGATCAAGAAGCGGATTTCAAGCACCTTTCAGGCTTGTTCCTGCCTGGTACCTCACCGGAATTCGAGCAGGCCACGAACCGCATCATGGTCGTGGGCCGCGAAACGCGCCGTTGGGATGTGTTGACCCCCGGCAAACCCTTTGCAGACCTGGACGAGTACATCCAGCGCGCCATGGCAAAACAGCAAAGCCATTTTGCAAAGTATCTACACGACAAAACCGACCGCGGAGCCAGCTTCTTCAACTTTCTCCGCGAAATACGCCAGGCTGATCAAACCCTGGGTATCGCCTGGGCCAACCTCTTCAGCTTCGCATGGCAGCGAGGCTCCCCAATGCGTTGGCGGCATTTCACGCAGCTCATGCAGGTATCCAAGCGCCTGCTCGAGGCGCAAATCGACATTCTTCGCCCTGACATCATCGTGTTTGCCAACGGCGCGAGCAGTGCCCGCATAAGGCAGCAGTTCTTCCCGCACAAGGGTGAGCACAGTGTTTGCAGCGAGCTTGGTGATTACCGTATGCACGGCATACCGGTTAACCAACTGTGGCGCTTCCGCCTGCATGACTCGGTGCAGTGCTACCGCATACAGCACCCGAGCAGCGTCAGTGCCAAATCACGTGCAGCACGCCGCTTCCTGATCGACCAGATCCTCCTGCGCAATCTGCCGGACCTTCAAACCGTCGCGGCCAACAGCACGGTTGATGACGAACCCTACCGTAAAGCCACGCCGAACGGCGCCCCTACAACCGATCGACTAACCCCAGGCAACCCATGGTCAACTCAGTAGTATCGATATCCGAACAGGCATTCTTCAGCATCGTCACCTCGGCGCTGGAAGCCTACAAGGTCGAGCACCAACTCGAAAACGGTGATTTCTCAGCGCGGGTGGAAACGTTCGGCCACCTGTGGGGTTACGCTCAAACCACCATTGGCGGACAAACCCTGTATCGCGTGGTTTGGGCAGACACGTGCACCGCTGTCACCCGAGACAAAGGGTCGATTTCCTACGGTGCTGCCCCGCAGGAAATCAAACAAAGCTTCATCGATACGTTCTTCCCCGAGGTCACGTTCCTCGGCGATTACCACAGCCATCCGTATAGCTATCAGGATGATGAGATCAAGACCGAACTGGAGCTGGAGCGAGGGGGCTACTATCGTTTCTCCGATGCCGACTTCCGCGCGGTGAAACAGCAACAGGATAGCGGCCTGGATTATCGCGTCGGGCTGGTAGCCACCGTTTTCGAGCGCGACGAAAAGATCAAGCGAGCGCTGAAGATCCTGGATGAAGAGAGCGCCCTGCGCTTTCAGGTCGGTTCCGTGACGATCTGGCTCAAAGCCTACGTGTGGACAGAGGACGAAAACCTCAAATTCCGCCGCAAGGCAGACCGCATGGTGCGCCTGGTATGCCCGAGCTTGAACGTGTTTGCAGGCATGCGGGACGGGTGGGCTGGCCTTCCGCAGCAAAACTAGAAAGGCACTTACCCCCTTCAAACCTTGGTATCAGGGCCGCATCAGCGGCTCGATACCGATCCATTTCTTCACCGGGTGATAACACAACCGCAGCGGTGGAATCGCCACCTCACGCCCCTTCACCTTCAGGCTACCCAGGTGAATGGTCCACTTGGAATCAGCGTTCAGCTTGTCCGTCTGGAAGATCACATACGCCGAGCCATAGCGCTTGTTGTTGGTGAGCTTGGGAATCATCCGGTGCACTTCATCGCTGTTGATATCGTACGGCGATGGCCTGGCAGCCCGCTTAGTCACAACGGGATAGTCGTAGATGTCGTTGAGGCCTACGTACACCTCGGGCCGCGCATTCAGGCGCGAGCCGTCTTCGAAGGTAATGTAGGCCTGGCGGCTGTCGTACAGCACCGGGATCGGCGGCTGGCCACGTTTGGAGTCGGTCGACGGGCGCTGGCGGTCCTTGTTGTAGGCGATCATCTGCACGAAGAATTCCGGCCGCGGGTACTTCTCGCCCGGGTACTGCACGTGCAGGCCCTGCTCGTAGCTCTTTTCGCCCCATAGGGCGGCGTGATCGTAGAGGTAGGTTTCCAGGTAGAGGGTGGTTTCGCCCTGCGGGCCGGGGACTTTGAACTGGAATTCGGATTCGCAGAGGTCCGCGTAGGCGGCGCGTTCGCGTTTCCAGGGGAGGCACGCGGTGAGTGAGGCTGTGGCCAGCAACAGTAGGAGGGAGGTGGCGCGCTTGAGGTTGGTCATGACCTGCCTTGGTCTGGGTGCGTGAGGGACAGTTTCGGGGGCTGGGGGGCGTAAGTCCATGGTGACCGTTTGACATCATCGGGACATAGCTGGATACAGCAATTACTGGCTGGTTAGCTTTTTGAGAGCTTTCGATTGTTGAACGAGCAACGAACGCTGCAGATTTCTGGCGATGAAAGCGCGTAAAAAATCAGAAATAAGAACTTCCTTGTAGGGCATTTCCCAAAGATACTCCCTGCGGCTGTTTTTCGTTGCGGTCGATTTTTCAGCGTTTTAGTCTCGGTCTGTCGTTGCATATCAACGACTAGCTTTGACAGGCTGATTGACGACCAAACACGCGGTTTTGCCTATGGCGGCTGTGTGTGGGGCACCTCGTGTGCGCCGGTTTGGTCTTCACCGGTCTGTCAACCCATACACGGCTGCCTCCACTTGTTTGACAGCAAGCGCTGGTCGCTCCACCGAGGACCAAAAGATGCTGAAGATCGTTCCTGATCCGCCCCACAAAACTCTTTGCCTTGAAGACACCCTGATCGAAGCCACGGATTACGCGCTATGCGCGGCGACCGTTGTGCATCAGGCAATGCTGCTGCAACCCAAGTCACCAGCGTCGATTCTGATGATGACCTCGATGCACGAACTGGAGACGCTGCGAGCATTGCTTGAGTCCGCGCTGGTTCAGCTACAGACACCCACTGAAGCCGCGACTTCGCACTGACGTCTAACTGGTTGTTTGGCCTGGGCACGGCCCATCACCGGCAAGCCAGGCCCCGACAGTGGACTGACCCTCGTCACAAGCCGACGCGCTTGTGAGCAACTGTGGGGAATTGCTGGCGATGGCGTTAGCACAGGTACTAGAGATTTCGGGGAGATTGAACAATGTCTAAAGAAGAAACCAAATTCACCGTCGGCAAAACCACGTTCTACCAAGGTGCAAACCAAACCCATCCCCTCTTCCGCATTGAAGCTGGCATCCCGTGCCAGAGCGCCCGTGAACAGGCCTCGGAGCTGATGGGCTATGCACGGGATATGACCCTTGACGGCTTGATGGAAGACAAGCCGCACCTGATCTGGGCATCGCACTACCTCTGCGCGTTGGCAAAAGCATTAATGGATGATGCCGAGTTAGGCATGATGCGCTGAACTGACCACTCCTCAACGGATGGCTTCGAGACCTAATTCACATCTGGTCTCGGAGGCGACCCAAGTATATGTTTTGCTTGACCCATCCGAGCTCCAGCTCCTTTTCGACATCAAGGCCGAACCTAAACGTAAAGGCTTGAGTAAGCTGACTAAAAGGTGCGCGATCTGTTCAAGCCCGTCGCATGGCTATCGGCCCGAATCGGTGTTCGCTTAGACCTCTACACAGGATCGTTGACCCATCGTCCGCGCAGCATGCCTTTCAACTCATCAACGCTTAGAGTCATTTCTCGCTTGCGGTGCACTACCGCATGACAATTGGCGCAGAGAGTCACCAGATCTGTCTCAGGGTTCACAGCCTGCTCCCCACCAAATTTTGAAATTGGTACCACGTGGTGAACGTGAATGAAGCCCTTTGCGTGCTCACCGTAAGCCTGTTCGAATTCAAACCCGCATGCTTTGCAGTCAAGCCCGTGGAAGGCGATGGCCTTCACCCTCAGATCTTTCCGACGCTCGTAGCGAGTTCCGAAGTAACTTGTCTTGCTGCCTTCACTGAAAGATTCAAAGATGAATTCATCATCGTCCGTATTGGAAACGATCGCTTCGGCCTGGAAGGGCAAAAGCTTCGCATGGCTTAAAATGCCATCGTAATCGGACTGGGAGATGGGTCTAACCCCGTCACGCCAGTAGTTCTTAACGCGGTTAGTGGGAATAGTCTCCAGGTACGCTCCGCCGACTTTCGCTGGGACAGCGCTTTCAAACGGTCTGAAATTCTCGATGAACGCAAAAAGATCACCTTTATCACTCTTAGGGTCCGCATAGACCTTGCCGATGCGTGCCTTGCCGAAATAATGCGGCGCGTCGCTGAGGCGTGAGGGAGAAAAGGCTCTGTCCTTGATGCGGCCTTTGTAATAGATCACTTCCGTGCCCTGAGCGAGCCAGGTTTTGTAGCGTTTTGGGAAGTGATAGACAGCCCCTGTCTCGTCTGCCCACTGCGATGTGTCGTTTTCAACGATGATGACGGGCATTAAATTCCTCTCCATTGGTTACGAAAGACTACCAAGAAAGAGGAATTTTCCTACGACGAAATGAAAGTGGATGTGATCTCTAACCGCTGCTGACTTACTACGAGCTATTTCTGGGTTGATTTCGGTTAGCCGGTCCAACCAGTGGATGCGCCTCACATTCCGCCCTGTATATGAGCGCCGAGCTAAAGAAACGCGGACGCGAGTTCAGATTCCCCCGGCTCACCGGACTGTCCTACAGATCTATAATATCTCCCACACAAAAAAGCCCAGTCGTTACCGACTGGGCTTTTTCGTTTTCAATAATGGTCGGGACGGAGTGATTCGAACACTCGACCCCTTGCACCCCATACATAACAAACCACGGTAATGGCTTGATAACACAGGTCTTCCGGCCCTGCTTTCGCTGCAACGAAGCTTCACCCGTACGGACGCATCCTGGCAAACGTCACTTCAAAAGTCATGGCCCTGGCCAAGCCTCCCCGGCACTCTGACGACCGATTCCCTTCCTTTGCATAGCTATCCACAGAGAGGCGGCTCCCTGCACTGCCCCTTGATCACCTCGACACCCCACTCCGGCAGAGGATCGTGGTAGCCGAGCAGGCCGCAGGCGTACATGTCTTCGTGCTCGTTCAGGCCATAGAGCCGAGCCGCCTCGGCAAACTCGAGCATCTCGCACAGCTGGTCGGCGTCCACTTCCCCCCGCCGGTGGGCGGCCATGGCCATCTCAGCCAGGACGGCAGCTCGGTTATCTGGATCGGTGGTCAGGGCGAACTGGTCGTTGAGCTCGTCCAGCCAGGCCCGCGGTAGTCGGCTCATCATTCTGCCTTGCACCACCACGACTGTGCGTACACCACGCCGCCGATCTCCTCGATGCCGTTTATGTTCATGCCGAGTTGTGCCATGCCGTTGACCTTGGCATCGTGCAGCCGGGGTATCACGTCAGGCCCATGGGTCGGGTTGAATACCCAGGCCTGAGTAGCGACCCGGCCCAGTGGCTCACTGTGATTGTCGCCGATGTGGATGTCTGCCCGGAGCGGCGTGATCTTCCTGAGCTAACTGGTGGGGATGGCCACGCCATTCACGCGGCGGCGAACGAGGAGGAAATACATAGGGTACCGAAACTGTACAAAAATACAGTATCTTATAGGCGAAACCTGGTACGGGGAATTGCCGATCAGCAGGTCAGTGCAATGGTGGCAAATCCTTGCCACGAGCCTTGGCTATGACCCGGAACTGGTAGTCGGAGACCGCCTGGAACAGAGATTCAGCCAACAGGCGGAGCCGTTCAACCTCCTCTGGTGGAGCGCTACAATCCTGAGCCTCGTGGTAGGCACGGAATGCGTCCACTGCCTGCTGGATCAGCGGCTCGCCGGCCTCAACCATTCCTACGAAAGTACGCTTGTCCATTACCATGCCCAGGCTAGTTTCCCTGCGAATATTAGCCTCTTTCGTGAAATTTGGCTGAGACACAACGCATTGCGAAGCCGTCTGTTTGGCTTCACCCCTTACTATGTTCGGGGGATGACGGTCCCGTCCCGCGCTTGATGCCACGCGGCCCCATGATGCCCCAGATAGCCAGGCCGACGATGGGCAGTGCCAGTAGTAACAGCGCCCACAGCGCTTTGGTCGCATCGGCTTTGTCACTGCGAAAGACACTGACAATGGCCCACAGATCGACAAGTAGAATGATCACCGCCACGGCGATCCAGAAATACGTCACAGGCTCGGTCATGACCGCCTCTCCTATTCCAAATGACAGGCCACGAAAATCATGGCCTCGTATAAAAGGGAAGCCTGCGTGCCGTTCAAAGTTCAGGCAGCTTTATCCGGCGTAGATGAATGGACGCCACGCACACTGAACCAACTTTGCCCGCAACACGTCCATCGCAAAACAGCACTCGGATGGCCCGCTATGTCTAAAGATCCAGTATTCGAGGCGCTTTACTACCTAAGGACTCACAATCTGGTCCTGACGACTGCCGAATCATGCACAGCTGGCGCCATGGTCTCATTGCTGGCGGCAGTACCGGGTACCGGCGAAGTACTTGAAAGCGGTTACGTCGTTTATTCGCCCAGCGCCAAAAGAAGGCTTTTAGGCGTTAGCCAACAAACCATTGAACGCTACGGGCTTACTAGCGAGGCTGTGGCCTGGGAAATGGCATTGGGTGCGTTGAAGGACAGCGACGCCACAGTTGCCATCGCCAGCACCGGTGTCGCAGGGCCGGAGCCGCAAGACGGCATTGCACCGGGCACTGTCTGCTTTGCCTGGGCCTTCGCCGGCGAGCCACATGCCGTTTTCACCCGGACGCAGCGTTTCTTTGGTGACCGCGCAGACATCATCCGCCAGGGGGCATTGTTCGGGTTGTCACACCTGGAGCATTACCATCAACGCTGGCTGCGCGGTGAGCGCGCCTGAGGGCTAAGGCCGTGAGCGAAGACGAGCTGATCTCAAGGCATCACCCGGTCGAGGAAGACATGCCCATGCAGCGCCGTGTATGGCGCTTCGAGCGGGTTGGATGGTACTCGCTGGTGATGATCGTGTTGCTTGCCCTGGCCGGATTGTTTGGCAATGGTCCGCTCAGTGACGCCCAGGCCGTGAGTAGCGACGGCCGTGTACGGGTCGAGTATCAGCGGCTCAGCCGTACAGGCAGTACCGATAAAATGCGAATCACAGTTCGCGGCCCCCCCGGGAAGCCGGTCATACTGCTGCTGGGCGGAACCTTGCTGCAGGAGGCCAGTATCGAGACCCTGCAGCCCGAGCCGCAGGTGTCGCGGTCTCATGGCGAGGCACTGCTGCTGGAACTTGGTACCAGCGAAGACGGTGTGGCCACCCTCTACCTGACGCTGCGCAGCGAGTATGTCGGCACCCTTGAAGGCAGTGTCAGAGCAGACCCGAGCAGCGCGGTAAATTTCACTACCTTCCTGTACCCCTAGGAGCGTGACATGGATTCCATCCTTCGTGCGGCAGGCATGTACGTTGTCCTGATGTTGCTGTTTCGTGTGGCTGGCAGGCGCTCGTTGGCCGACCTGACCACGTTCGACTTCGTGCTGTTGTTGATCATTGGCGAAGCGACTCAGCAGGCGTTGCTGGGTGAGGACTTTTCCTTTACCAATGCTGTTCTGGTGATTGCCACGCTGATTGTGCTGGATGTAGGTCTGTCGTTGGCCAAGTTGAATTCCAGACCTTTGGCACGTCTGCTCGACGGCCATGCAACGCTGGTGGTCGAACAGGGACGCTTTCTTCACCAACGCATGCGCCGAGCACGGCTGACCGAGGACGATATCCTCGAATCTGCACGCGACAGCCAAGGCATCGAAACCGTCGAGCAAATCAAATTCGCCATCGTCGAGCGCAATGGCAAGATCTCGATCATACCTCAGGAATGATCTGCTCTGGTTGCAGCAGGTATTCCAGCAGGCTGCTTGCACAGGCGTTAATGCCTTCCTGCACCACCATCTCGAAACCATGGGTGTTTTCTGTGGGTATGGCGATGCAGCC